>JBHAFM010000123.1:0-6511 GCA_041856175.1 Sediminibacterium sp. | reverse complement strand
ATGGACCAATATAGTGCAGGCACAAAAAATACGCCCTTTAGCTGTGGGCGATACCGTGCCGGATATCACACTGCGTCATATTATTAATGCCCCGTTTTCATCATCCAAATTATCCGATTTTAAAGACAAGGTTGTTATTCTTGATTTCTGGGCCACCTGGTGCGGGGCCTGTGTCCGGAACTTCGACAAATTAGACGGCTTGCAAAAAAAATATAATGACCGGCTACAAGTATTATTAATAAATGCCAAAAGTACAGGCGACAGCGACGACAAAATAAAAGACCTGCTTGGCAAATTAAAAAATACTTCAGGCCAGCCAATCAATCTCGCCATTGTAAGCCAGGACACTATCATTGAGCAACTGTTCCCGCATAAATTGATCCCGCATTATGTATGGTTGAGAAATAACAGGGTCATAGCTATTACCAATGGGGATGCTGTAACAGCAACCAACATAGACAGGCTTCTGAAAGGCAGCCATGTTGAATTTGCTACAAAAAAAGATATACTGGATTTTGATGCGGGCAAACCTTTGTTAAACAATCTTGCTAAGATTGAAAACCATATTGCTTATTACAACTCATTCTTTTCAGGATATATTTCCAACCTGTCCAGTAAACAGGGAAACATAAGGGATACCCTGCGACAGCGTTGGTATGCGATCAACCGTCCGATCATCAATCTTTACCAGTTTGCAACGGGATATTTCGATAATCGTTTAATGGTTAGATCCACTAAGATTGATACTGCTGAACTATCGGAAGACAAAAGCAAAGAAGCCTGGAAGTCAAAGCATTTGTATTCCTACGAAATAACACTCCCGGTAAATATCACAGATAGCGCGCGCAGGTTGCTAATGATCAGTGACCTCAACCGCTTTCTGAATCTTGATGGCCGCCTTGAAACCAAAATAGTCCGTTGCCTGGCCATAAAAGGTCAGGCCAAAGAAGCGAAAATGGGCAACGGCGCTTTCCATTGCACTGCTACGCAATTGGTTCATTTATTTAATAGCAATTACAAAGAACGTTCGTTTGCTGAAAAACCTATTGTAATAGATGAAACGCTTGATAGCAAAGGTATCAAGCTGTCTGTTCCTGACAATTGCTGGCTCGCCCTGTCTTCTTTACAACAGGCAATTGAAAAAAACGGTTTAACACTACAGCTGGAAGAAAGACCCTTTTCTTTTCTGGTTATCACCGATCCTGTCAGGTAGTCAACTAATTATTCAATAAACAAAACTTACTATGAAATATATCACAACATTTTCTTTAGGCTGCCTGTTATTGGTTAGCCTATTTGCACAGCAGGCAGATCCTGTAAAACATATCCAGGTAACAATTACGAATAATGATGATGAGCCGCTGCCCGGCACTGACCTGCGCATATCTTCAAATAAGCATGTTTTCATTACAAATGATAAGGGCCTGGCGATGCTGCCGCTGCCGTTAGCTGCGGATACGCTAATCATAAGCCATACAGGATATAAGACCGTTCGTATGGCGTTATTGCCATCAGCCCGATTTTTTACTGTGAAACTGTTGCCCTCTCTAAATACATTAGCAGAAGTGATTGTGGAAACAGGTTACCAGGCTTTACCAAAGGAAAGAGCAACAGGTTCATTTGTCAATATTGACAATACGACCCTTAATAAACAGGTAAGTACTGACATCCTCAGCCGGCTGGAAGCCGTTGCCAACAGTATTTTGGTTGACCGGAAAACATTGAACGGAACAAACCGGATCATGATCCGGGGACTAAGCTCTATTATCGGTCCCCGTGAGCCCTTGATTATAGTGGATAATTTTCCTTACTCCGGTAATATCAATAACATCAACCCCAATGACGTTGAAACGGTCACCCTGCTCAAAGATGCCGCTGCCGCTTCTATATGGGGTACAAAAGCCGGCAATGGCGTTATTGTCATCACCACGAAAAAGGGGCAGTTCAATCAAAAAACAAGCACGGAATTCAACACAAACATTTCCTTTACCGGCAAGCCGGATCTTTTTTATTTGAAAAACATACGATCAGCCGATTTTATTGATGTGGAACAGTTTCTTTACAGTAAAGGGTTTTATAACGGCAGTATCAATGCACTCGACAAGCCTCCTTTGTCTCCCGTAGTGGAATTATTGATCAAAAAGGCAAATGGCAGCATCAGCGCGGCAGATGCCGACGCCCAGATCAATGCCTTTCGTAACAGGGATGTGCGCAACGATTTCAACCAGTACCAATACAGCACTGCTGTGAACCAGCAATATGCACTGAATATAAGAGGTGGTACCAATACTATTGCCTGGTTATTGGGCGCCGGTTATGATCACAATCTCAATGAACTGGCTGCTGGGTACAACCGGTTCACCATTCGCTCAGAAAGCAGGTTCCGGCTTTCACAAAAACTACAGGTAATGGCTTCTTTTAGCTATGTGCAAAGCAACAGCTCATCTGGTAAATCTGGTTATGCAGACATAAGCACTACGAATGGAAGGATTCCGCCTTATACAAGACTAGCAAACGACCAAGGGGAAGCATTAGCTGTGATACAGACCTATCGACAACCTTATATAGATACAGCTGGAGGGGGTAAATTATTGGATTGGAATTATTATCCGATTTCCGATTACAAGCATGTCCAAAATACCAGCCTGTTGCAGGACATGATTGGTCATATAACAATCAATTATGAGGTACTGAAAGGGCTCAATGCAGAAGTCCAGTACCAATACGAACGTCAGCAAGTCAATGGGCGTCTATTACAGGGTGCAAACAGTTATTTTGCTCGGAACCAGGTTAACCTCTACACACAATTGAATCGAAGCACAGGAGCTGTGACCTATAAAATACCAATTGGCGGTATATTGGATTTATCAAATACTGCACTTGTCTCTCAGAACGTACGTGGGCAACTAAATTACACCAGGCATTGGCGTCAACAGCATATTACTGCTATTGCAGGCGCTGAAGTACGTGAAAACAATAACCAGATTGATAGCTACCGCTTTTATGGTTATAATGATGATCAAATGACAACTGTTAATGTGGATTACGTCAATCAATACCCTACTTACATTACTGGGGGTATGAACTTCATCCCTTCAAAAGGGGGCATGGCATATATGTTAAACAGGTTCGTTTCCTTCTATACCAATGCAGCTTATACGTATTTGAACAAATACACACTATCACTAAGCAGCAGGCGGGATGCTTCTAACCTATTTGGTGTAAATACCAATAACAAGTGGACACCTCTTTGGTCTGTTGGTGCATCCTGGGATATAGCCAAAGAGCAGTTCTTTAAGTCTAAAGCCGTACCCTATCTTAAAGTCCGTGCAACCATGGGCTATAGCGGCAATGCCGATCCCAGCCGGGTAGGAATAACAACTATTAATTATCAATATGCCTCTCCTTTTACACAAGCGCCCATTGCGAACGTTGCCAATTTTTACAACCCCGACCTTAGATGGGAAAAAGTATGGATGAACAATATAGGGGTGGACTTTGGAACAAACAACAGGATACTGACCGGCAGCATTGAATACTATCATAAGAAAGCAACAGACTTATTGGGAGCCGCCCCGCTTGATTATACAGCAGGGTTGAACCAGCAGACCCTTACCCGCAATATTGCAGCAATGGAAGGCAATGGTTGGGATTTTGAACTGAAAAGTATCAATAGCAACAAGGCATTCTTATGGACGTCTACGCTCAACCTAAGCTTGTACAGGGATAAAGTGACCAGTTATTATTTAGCAAGTAGACTGGCCAATCGTTTTGTCAATGGCGTTTATACAATTGCGGGTGTTACGGGGAAGCCTGTATATTCTGTTTTTGCATATAAATGGGCAGGCTTAGACCCAGCTACAGGAGACCCTCAAGGATACGCAAATGACCAGGCGAGTAAAGATTACAATATGCTTACAGGGGCTATGTCCAGTATTGCTGACCTGGTATATAGAGGGCCGGCCTATCCCACCGTTTTCGGCTCGTTGGGTAACACTTTCAGCTGGAAGCATATCAATCTTACCATTCAATTGCAGTATAAGCTGGGGTATTATTTTCAACGTTCTTCTATCAATTATACGTCCTTATTCAATAACGGAGTGGGGCATCCGGATTATGCCAATCGCTGGCAGCAACCAGGTGACGAAAAGCTCACCTCTGTTCCTTCAATGGCATACCCAGCCAACAACAACCGGGATGCCTTTTATAATGGTTCTGAATTACTGGTTGAAAAAGGTGATCATGTCAGGCTTCAATTCATAACGCTGTCGTATGATATCACAAAAGCAACTATGAGATCCCTGCCGGTCGAAAACATGCAGTTCTATATCAATGCCAACAATATCGGAATACTCTGGAGAGCTAATAAAATAGGGATTGACCCGGATTATAATCAATCCATCATACCGCCATCCAAAAACATAGCTATTGGGATACGTTTCAAATTTTAATCGCCATTTTTAAAAATACTATATGAATAAGCATATCAAAAGCCTCTTTTTATTATTACAGATTGTGGTAACCTGTTTGCTGCTAACAGGTTGTCATAAATACCTCGATGCCAAGCCCGATGCAAAACTTGTCATACCAAAAAATATAGCCGATTTGCAGGCCCTGCTCGACAATTACATCCGTGTTAATTATTTTGATCCTTCCGCCGGAGAAGCCAGTGCTGATAATTATTACCTGAGTGACGCCGACTGGGCATCGCTCTTCTCTTTAGACAACAAACGCATGTATACATGGGAAAAAGACTATTTGTTCAGTACCTATCCAAATAACTGGAGCCAGACTTATGATGTGGTCTATGTGGCCAACACTGTACTCGACCATATTGACAAATACAAAGAAACAGGCAGTTTGTATGACTGGAATAATGTAAAAGGGCAAGCATTGTATCATAGAGCCAAATCTTTTTCGGAGGCTGCCGCTATCTGGTGTTTAGCTTATGATCCTTCAACTGCTGCTACTGATTTAGGCATTCCCCTGCGTTTGAATGGTAATTTTAATGAAGTATCTGCCAGGCCAACATTACAGGTAACATATGATCAGGTTATCTCTGATGTAAAAGCATCAATTCCCCTGCTTCCTGTAACGTCGCTTCATGTGATGCGCCCTTCAAAAGCAGCTGCTTACGGTCTCTTGGCGAGGGTATACCTGAACATGCGTCAATATACCCTAGCTGGCTTGTACGCCGATTCCTGCCTGCGACTTTATAATAGGCTATTGGACTATAATAACTACAGCCCCGCTGCAATATATCCGTTTACGCAGTTTAACGCTGAAGTAATCATGGAAAACAGAAGACCCATCCTGCCAAGCTTAAACAGGAGCATTGCCAAAATTGACTCAACGTTGTACCTGTCCTATGCTGGCAATGATTTACGTAAGACTCTTTTTTTTCGGGATAATGGGAATGGAAGCTATGGATTCAAGGGTTCCTACGAAGGCGGTCTGACCTTATTTGGAGGCATTGCCACCGATGAAATATACCTCATCCGTGCAGAATCTTATGCCCGTGCTGGTAACATCGATTTAGCCATGAAAGACTTAAATACCCTGCTCGTTACCAGATGGAAAACCGGTACATTCGTCCCTTTTGCTGCAACAGATGCTGCCGACGCCTTGCAAAGTATTTTAACTGAACGCAGAAAAGAATTGTTAATGCGCGGGCTCAGGTGGATGGATATTAAAAGACTTAATAAAGAGGGTATAGGCATTACGCTGACAAGAAAGCTTAATAATCAAACCTATACCTTACCGCCTAATGATCCGAGGTATGCCTTACCATTGCCGGAAGATATAATATTGCTCAGTGGAATGGTACAAAACTATAGATAGTGCAGGAGAGGGATATGTAAGGAGAGGTAAATAAAAGCATTGATGGCAATGGAGGAACAATACAAGCAAGGGGCTTCTGAATGCAAAGAGGCCCCTTGCTCTTAGAATAAAGCGGCAGAACAAACATTAAAATTTGTAGCTGTTGATGGTAAGACCATGGGTAGAGGCATAGTCCAAATAGGCCTGCAAGCTGGTAAACTGGGTGTTATCGTACTGGATAATGCATGGCACACTTACAGCACCCGGGCAGTCCGCACTGGTGTTATCGTCATAATTACCAGCCTGGAACTCAGCAGTGCCGTTAACTGTGTTCAACTTGTAGTGTTTTAAAACAATTGTTAATCCAGCAGAAGGATTGTTATTGTTTTTAGCAGTAAAAGCATACATGCCCACAGTAAGCGCAACAGCTAATAAGCCGACAAAATACTTTTTCATAAAAATTCTTTTATTGATTAAAAATAAAATACCAGTTACTATCTGCTGCCCCTTTTAGCAGCAAATGATGATGAAATATTTGCCTACTCTTTTTCAGGTTTTCAGCTTACTCCCTGTGTGTGAAGAATGATTCGCTTCGAAGCTTTGGAGTGTAAAGTTCTAACAAGGGGGAAAGTGATAGTTATCCATTGGGTTATATCAATTGCTCAAGTGGAAATATTTTAACCCCCTTTTT
>JBHAFM010000122.1:0-46386 GCA_041856175.1 Sediminibacterium sp. | reverse complement strand
TGATCCTGTATTGGGGCATATTACCACTTTCGGCGGTCATCCTGTTTCCTGCGCAGCAGGTAAAGCAGCATTTGAAGTGTTGTTAGCGGGCGACTATATTGAAGCAGTAAAAAGGAAAGAAAATATCCTCAAAGAAAATATCCGGCATCCAGCCATCTGCAACAGCCGTACTGCCGGCTTATGGATGTCGTTACAGTTTGCCACAGTTGAACTGAATCAGTCTATTGTTCATCAATGTGTAAAGAACGGGCTTATCACAGACTGGTTCCTCTTTGCACCCGACAGGTTACGCATTGCCCCGCCATTGATCATGACTGATGAAGCATTAACCGAAACCTGTAACATGATCCTGGAAAGCATCAACCAGGTACTTAAAAAACCAGCTTAACATGGCCCCATCCTGCAAAACCTGCTGTACAATTTTTCATAAAGGGGGATGATATTTTTGATATCAAACCTGCAGGCTTGCTCATAAGCAGCTTCCTTGAAGGTTGCTAATTGCTTGTCATCACTCAATAACCCGATGGTATACCGGCTCATGGTGGCAACGTCGCCAACATTGGCCATGAAGCCGGTTTTGGCCTGTATATTGATCTCTGTAAGCCCCCCTGCATTGGTACTGATCACAACAGCTTTTGCGGCCATTGCTTCTAATGCGGCCAAACCAAAACTTTCATATTCGGAGGGTAGCAGGAACACATCACTAACTGCAAGGATATCCTCCATCTGTTCCTGTTTTCCTAAAAACCGAACATCTTCTTCCATACCCAGTTCCCTTGTTAATTCTTCTGTAGCAGGTCTTTCGGGGCCGTCGCCCACCATCAGTAATTTAGCAGGCATTTCTTTGCGTACAGCAGCAAATATTTTTATCACATCATCTACCCGTTTCACCTTTCTGAAGTTAGAGGCGTGGATCAGTATTTTTTCTCCATTGGGTGCGATTACTTTCCTGAAAGCATCAATAGGCTTTTTATTGAAGCGGCTGACATCAACAAAATTGTGGATCACTTCAATCTCTTTATGAATGGCGAAGTATTTATAGGTTTCATCCTTCAGGTTCTGTGATACTGCTGTAATTGCATCGCTCTCATTGATAGAGAAGGTAACCACCGGTTCATAGGTTTTATCCTTACCAACCAAAGTGATGTCGGTGCCATGCAGTGTAGTGATCACAGGAACATTCCTGCCATTCTTTTGTTTTACAATCTGTTTGGCCATATAAGCAGCCGAAGCGTGCGGAATGGCATAATGCACATGCAGCAGATCCAGGTCATGATTCATGATCACATCAACCATCGTACTGGCTAAAGCTACTTCATAAGGTGAATAATCGAAGAGCGGGTAGGCGGGTACCCTTACTTCATGGTAAAAAATATTGGCATTGAAAACATTCAGCCGTACAGGCTGCTGGTAAGTAATAAAATGCACCTGGTGCCCTTCATCGGCCAATGCCTTTCCCAGTTCAGTTGCCAGCACTCCGCTACCTCCGAATGTTGGATAGCAAACGATCCCTATACGCATATCTTCTTTTTGAGTATCAATAAAATAATTCCCAGGTCCTTCATCCCCAATTCTACTGCAAGTAACAATTATTTCCTCATTCGATTTATTCCGTTCATCCCAACTTGCTATAACATGACAATTGGTTAACTTTAACCCTATGAAGAAAATCACTATGGCTTTTTTCCTGTTGCCATTTGCTGCTATCGCACAATCGGGCGATGATGCTGCAACGATCAGGAAGATCTCAGATGAAATACTACGTAACGGTAAAGCATATGACCTGCTTTACCAGTTGACCAAAAAAGTAGGAGGGCGCCTTGCCGGCTCACCCAAGTTTGCCAAAGCAGTGCAGTGGGGAAAAGTAAGTATGGAACAGAACGGGGCCGATAAAGTGTACCTGCAGGAATGTATGGTGCCGCATTGGGTAAGGGGCGGTAAAGACCAGGCAGTGATCGTAGAAACCGGTAAACAGAAAACCGCCCGGAAGTTAGATGTGCTGGCATTGGGTAACTCATTGGGCAATGGGAAGACAGTAACCGCTAAAGTGATAGCGGTAGCTGATTTTGCAGAGCTGGAAAGAAGAAAAGATGAAATTAAAGGAAAGATCGTCTATTATAACCAGGGATTTGATCCCACCAATATCAAACCTTTTATTTCCTATGGACAAACGGGGATCTACAGAAGGTCAGGCCCCAGTCGCGCAGCCCAATATGGTGCAGTGGCAGTCATGATCCGTTCACTTTCTGAATCCACCGCCAATGATCCACATACAGGTGCCATGGTTTATAATGATTCTTTCCCTAAGATACCTGCTGTAGCGTTAGGGCCCAGGGATGCGGACTACCTGTGGACGTTGAGCCGTAGCCAGGCATTGAAGGCGGCAGTAACCACTTACGGGCATTTCCTGCCAGACACCATCGGGCATAATGTAATAGGAGAACTAAAAGGCAGCTCTTATCCCGATCAGATCATTACTGTTGGCGGGCACCTGGATAGCTGGGACGTCAACGAAGGCGCGCATGATGATGGCGCCGGGGTTGTGCATACGATTGAAATCATGAGGGCCCTGAAAGCGATTGGCTATCAGCCCAAACATACCATCCGGTTTGTTTTATTTGCCAATGAGGAAAACGGCCTCAGGGGTGGCATGAAATATGCCGCCGAGGCCAAAGCCAAAGGAGAGCAGCATGTGTTTGCTTTGGAAAGTGATGCAGGCGGATTTACGCCCCGTGGTTTCTCCATTACTGCCGGTAAAGAACAACTGGCAAAAATGCGGAGCTGGCTGCCCTTGCTTAAACCATATGGTACCGAAGAAATCAGTGATGGAGGCGGTGGCGCAGATATAGGCCCCCTGAACCGCGATTTTGGAACGCCGGCAGGAGAACTGCTTCCCGACCCGCAGCGTTATTTTGACATTCACCATGCCCGTAGCGATGTTTTTGAAAATGTAAATAAAAGAGAACTATTACTGGGGGCAGTAAATATGGCAGCATTAATTTATCTTGTAGATAAATACGGTTTATAGTATGACGACAAAAGGAAAAATTTTCCGCAATATCCTGATTATCCTGCTGCTTGTACTGGGCGCATTTATTTACGGACGTTTTTATTTTGTATTTGCCACCGGTACCAAAGCCGGGCAGTTGAATACGTTTCAACTGAAAGGTATCCTGTTTAAAACCTATGAAGGAAAGATCATTCAAAGCGGATTCAGAGCTAATGTACAGAGTAATGAATTTGAGTTCAGTGTGACCGATAAACGGGTAGCAGAACAATTATTGAACAGTTCGGGCCGTGAGGTGGAATTGCATTATAAAAGATACTTTGGCTCACTTCCATGGCGTGGTATGCAAGGGTATATCGTGGACAGCATTTATGAAGTGAGGGGTGTTCCCGGAGAAACGATCATTTCACCCAAATAACAAGAACATTAAGAAGCATGGAGCAGGAAAATAGCGAGGCGTTTATGAATGTCCGGAATTTCCTGCTTCCATTGTTGAACGGACTTCGTCCTGATACTTTCTGATGGTGCAGTGATGTCCACTGCGATGCAGATGCGGGTCTCATCGCGGCAAACATGCAGGAGGTCTTTGATCAATGCATTGTTTCTGTAGGGGGTCTCAATAAATAGCTGGGTGCAGTTTCTCCTGTGTGAATCACTTTCTAATTCTTTCAACTTCTTTTTTCTGTCTGCAGGATCAATAGGCAGGTAGCCATGAAACTGGAAACACTGTCCGTTCATACCACTGGCCATCAGCGCCAATAAAATGGAACTGGGACCTGTCAATGGCCTGATAAGTATGTTTTGTTGTTGTGCTGCTTCAACCAGCAGTTGTCCAGGGTCGGCAATACCGGGGCATCCTGCCTCACTGATAATGCCGATATTTTTCCCCGATCGTAAAGTTTGCAGGAATTGCTGTTTCACCTCCTGTTCTGCTTTATGGATCGCAAACCACTGGTACTGGTCAATTACCATTTCCTTCCATAGCTTTTTAAGGAACCGCCGGGCTGTTTTTTCATTCTCTACAAAAAATACCTGGCATTCTTTTACTGCATCCAGGATATAGGCAGGGATGGTTTCCAGCGACGCTTCATATAATACGGTTGGAATAAGATAAACTTTACCTGGGTTCATGTGGTTCCTTTGATGGATAGATGCTTAGGGTGGCAGCCACTACGGCATAAGCCGGTGCAAGTACCCAGCCTACTAAGGGCAGCAAGTGCATGAGAAAAAATACGAGGCCATTGCCTATGGCCAGCCCCTTGTGGTGGCCAATATAATGGATGCTCTGAGCCGGTGTTTTTTTATGACGTTCCATACTGTAGTCAAGCATGGAAAAACCATAGTAATAACATTCTACCAATATGGCGAGTATCGGCGTAAGCCAGCCGAATAGCGGTACCAGGGAGAGCAGCAGGAGAGAAAGTGTGTACACTGTTTGCCACAGGCTGTTCCGGGCGGCAATAGAAATACCACGCAGGATATCTTTCGTCAATTGCTTAAAACTGAAAGGGAAATCCTTTTTGCCTTCCATAATTGCTTCCGTTTTCTCGCTCAGATAGGCAAATAAAGGAGATCCTAGGATGAGGAAAATATATTTGAACAGCGAAAAATAAAATAACATCAATAGCAGCCAGAGCAGCAGGCTGCCCATGGTAAATAAAAAACCGAGAAACCCGTTATTGAGCCTGTCCAACCAGCTTTTTAACCCGGTTTTTAATACCATCCATTCAATGAAATTACTGGAAGTATGGCTGAAATAATACATGCCGATCATGAACAGGATGGTATACAGGATGCCGGGTATCAGTATCCATTTCCACAGTTTATGTTTTTTGATAAAACTGTGGGCATGTGCGTAGGCCTGTATGGCAATGATCATTTCTTTGAGCACGCAGGGGGATTTAGGAGGACTAAGTTAAGGTATTCAGTAAGTTTACGTTCATGAAAGCTATAACGCCCTATCACTCCTCCAAATTGTCCCTGCATTTTTACCGGCGGAAAAATGTTGTGTCTGTTGCAAAAAGCCTGATAGGGAAAATATTGGTGACTTCATTTGATCATGCTGTTACTGCAGGCAGGATTGTAGAAACAGAAGCTTACAACGGTGTGACCGATAAGGCTTCCCATGCCTGGAAGGGCAGGCGGACGAATAGAACGGGCATTATGTATGAGCCAGGGGGACTGGCCTATGTGTATTTGTGTTATGGTATTCATCACCTGTTCAATGTGGTTACCAATGAGGCAGATATGCCACATGCTGTATTGATCAGGGCTGTTGAACCTTTGCTTGGTATCGATACGATGTTGTTACGTACCGGTAAGAAAAAGGCCGACCACTCATTGACAAGAGGTCCGGGGAATGTGGCAAAAGCATTGGGGATTGCCACCAGACACAGCGGGCTGTCTTTATTGGATGACCTGATCTTTATTGCAGAAGGGGATATACCCGTTAAAGCCTCACAAATACTCGCCACACCACGTATTGGCGTTGGCTATGCAGAAGAAGATGCATTATTGCCATACAGGTTTATCCTGGAAGGTAATCCTTATGTAAGCGGGAAAACCACCACCAGGCAGGACAGGTAAGGTCCTTTGGTGTCAGAATTTAGGACAACTGATGGGTCTTTCGGTGGAAGGTTTGCGGGTATAGATCAGTGATATTTCAATGCCGCCCCTGCTTTGTGATGCAGTTTTCAGGGAGGAGGTATTATAATCATAAGTTACACCAATACGGAAATCATTGAATTCCAAACCGAGATAAGGAATAATGGCATCTTTGAAACGCAGCCAGCTGCCTGCATAGAGACTGGTTGACCTCAGGTCATCGGGATTGGCACTGAACTGAAGTGCACCGCCAAACAGGGTTTCGGAAGCCCCTCCCTGCAACATCTGCAAGGCGCTTAAGTGCAAAGTGGTGCTGGTTCCAAGAGGGAAATAACCACCTGCGTGAAAAGTAGTCCGTGGATTTAGAACATATTCGGCGCCAGTAAAGTCCTGCCTGGGCCGGTTAATATGGTACATACTGATACCAAAATAAAAATTGTTCCGGTCATTAGTGCTGCCGTTGTATAAGATACCCGCATTCACATCCACATAGCTTGATTTGAGTATGGAATTATTGAATACCTCCGAAGTAACGCCGGTAAACCCCGCATTGGTTAACTGGTCTTCAAATTTGAGATTACTGGTATTGATAAGCATATTGGCGTAAGTGATCTGAAACCCGGCTCCCAATTGATGAAAGCCGTCTTCATCCAGCCCTTTATGGTAGGCGGTTGAGAAGGAAGCATAATTAAACTTTACCGCGCCGTTCGAACTGTTGTCATTATAACCAACAAGCCCCAGTCCCCACGTATCATTATTCGCTATTTTGTCCTGTAATACATGAAAGTCAATGGATGCAGTTGCCGTAGTATACGCATTATTGATACTGGGCCATTGGTTGCGGTAATTGCCGGCTACACGGAAGCTGCCAAAGAATTTTCCGGTGAAAGCCGGGTTGAGTGTCAGCGGAGAAGAAAAAAACTGCGAAAAATGAGGGTCCTGCGCTGAAGCAGCAATGCTCAGCAGGCTGATGAAAAAAAAACAGATTATTTTGGGTAGGCTGGCCATGATCAGGACATCGAATTTACGCCAATATAATGACCCGGGTTGCCCGTCTGTGTAAATATTAGGGGTTGTTGTTTCAGGACTGGGTTTTGATTCCAAAAGCAAGGTCACCGGCATCGCCCAAACCTGGTACGATATAGCCCTTGGCAGTCAATTCGTCATCAATATCACCGCACCAGATTTTAATTGCTTCGCCACATTCGCGGCGTACGAATTCAATGCCTACTGTACAGGCAATGGCAACAACAATGTGCATCTCTTTAGGATCGCCTTCTTTTTTCATGAACTCAATCGCTTTGACCAATGAGGCACCTGTTGCAAGCATAGGGTCACTGATGATGACGATGCGGTCTTCGACCGATGGACTGCTCAGGTACTCAAGGCTGATCTCAAAAGAACCATCGCGGTGATGTTTGCGGTATGCAGAGATAAAAGCATTATCTGCCTTGTCAAAATAATTCAACAAACCATTGTGCATAGGAAGACCCGCACGAAGGATAGTAGCCAAGACAGGTTGTTGCTCCAGTACCATACTCTCATGTGTACCTAAAGGGGTAGGCGTATCAACCTGCTTCCATGGCAACTGCCTGCTGATTTCATAGGCAGCAACCTCGCCTATTCTTTCGAGATTGCGACGAAAGCGCATACGATCGCCCTGCACGTCTACATTTCTCAGTTCAGCTATCCAATTGCTGACTAAGCTGTGTTCTTGGCTCAGGTTCACTATCATAGGTCAAAACTAAAATCTATCAGTTGTAATTGGAAATTTAAGTTTTGATTGCCTAAAGATCATTGCACAAAGACAAAAGTGTCTCCGTCAAATAAGCCTTTGTCGCTCAGTTTGAGGTGAGGTATTACTAAAAGTGCCATAAAACTAAGTGTCATGAAAGGAGCGGCTAAAGAAGAGCCCAGGCCTTTTGCCATGGCATCAATGGTTGTATAGGCATCTGCTACAGCATATCCATCTGCTGTGCTCATTAAACCTGCTACAGGCAATTCCAATACTTTTTCGCTCAAAGAAGAAACGCAGCTCACACCGCCCTGCGCTGCAATGACGAGATTGATAGCGCGTGCCAGGCTTTCGTCATCTGCACCAACAGCAACAATATTGTGACTGTCGTGTGCCACTGAAGAAGCAATAGCGCCATGGCTGAAGTTAAAATTTTTGATAAAGCATTTCGACACAGGCGCCTGGTGATAACGGTTCACGATAACCATTTTAAGCAGGTCATTGCCGGTATCACTCACCCATTCTCCGTTTGCCTGTTTCCCTTTTAGCAACAACCGGTTGGTAATGAGTTGACCATCCAGGGCTTCAATCACAGGAATAACGCCGTCAAGTGAAGGGTATTCGTCTATTTTTATTTTCAGATCCTGAGTCGTTACCGGCTGGCAATTAAAGCGGTTGATTGGAATGGCAGGCAAAGCATTAATAAGGCTCTTGCCTTTTTCGGCCACCAACCGGCCATTGATATAGGTCTGCAAAATGTTAAAATGAGTAAGGTCTTCTGACAGGATAAAATCTGCATCATCACCTTCTTGCAATAAACCAATCGGGAGCCTGTAATGCAGCACAGGGTTTATACAGGCCGCACGTAAAATATGAAACAAATCGATGCCCTTGGCTACTGCTCTGGCGCATAACCGGTTGATATGGCCGGCTACGAGGCTATCCGGGTGCTTGTCGTCACTGCAGAACATGATCATTTTCGGATGGTCTTCGAGTAATTCGATCAATACTTCGAAGTTTTTAGCGGCACTGCCTTCGCGGATAATGATCTTCATGCCGTGTTCAAGCTTGTCGAGCGCTTCGTCGATCGTAAAGCATTCATGGTCTGTAGAAATGCCTGCTTCAATATATTGTTTCGCCTCATCACCACGCAGACCGGGGGCATGACCATCGACCGGCTTGCCTGCTGCATGTGCGGCAGCGATTTTTTTCATTACTTCTTCGTCCTTAAGTAATACGCCGGGAAAATTCATCATTTCACTCAGGTACCTGATCTCTTCTTTCGCCAGTAGTTGTGTTACCGCTTCACTGTTAAGCGAGGCGCCGGCTGTTTCAAAAACTGTGGCAGGTACACAGCTTGGTGCGCCGAAATTAAATTTGAAAGGCACCTGCTTTCCATTCGCTATCATAAATTCGATGCCTTCCATTCCGCACACATTGGCTATTTCATGCGGATCGCTTACAGTGCCTACAGTACCATGCACCACGGCCAGGCGGGCGAATTCGGAAGGGGTCAGCATGCTGCTCTCAATATGTACGTGGCTGTCAATAAAACCGGGAAGAATATAAGCTTCCCCGGCCAATGAGCCATGGTCTATTGGTTTGATGGATTTTATTTTTCCATCCTCAATAATAATCTCTGCCGGGTAAATGGCTTTTTTCCATACATCTACCAGGTTGCCGGTTATCCGGAATAAAGGAGCACTTGTCATTCGTATACAGTAATTTGGGTATAAAGTAAGGCCATCTGCGCTGCAATTCCATTTCTCAGGCAGCAAATTATGGCACGCACGGGAAGGTACCAGGTTACAGGTTCAGCCAGTAATTCATTTTAAATACAATGGCCCTGTTCCTGTTCTTTAACAAGGGATCGGTATAATAATTATCGGTATAGACAAGGAAGAAATCGCTCATGGGCTTGAAACGGTATTGAAAGCGGCTGTTGATATTGAAATTGTTGCGCTGGGTGTTATACTGGAAAAAAGTGGTCCAGAAAAGCTGGGTGGAGAAATTGATCTCCACTTTTGGTGCAATAAGCAATAACTCTGTAGTGCCGTAGGGATCGGGAAATGACAGCTTATCATATTCTGCACGCAGGTCAATGTTCAGATGGGGTTGTTTGCGGATAGTGATACTGCCGTTAATACTTTGATAAGTGCCGTTATAGAAACCGCCATCACTGACCGTGATAGCATAATTAAAGGGTTTCCTGAAATCTGACTGATAGCCAACCGAAAACTGGCTGTACCTGTAATCATCTTTTGGCAAAGGCGTTTTGCCGGTGAAGGAAACAGGGAACAATAAATTCACTTCATAATTATTCAGACTGACAAAAAAGTTTGCGGTGTTCCAGAACATTACATTGAAGTTCAGGGTATGGTTGCGTTCGTTGAAAGAATTGTCGGGATTGATAACGAAAAAGTTATCGACTGCCAACTGATAAGAACTCACTTTTCCTTTCTTCGGCATAATGCGGTAAGAGATCTCACTAAAAGCCTGTTTATACCCCATACGGATCGTAGTATCCCTTGCTGCATCATGATTTTCTATCCTTTCCATATAGCCCATGTCTGTGTAATAATTCGTGCCTACACTCCCCATATCGATCATGGCATTAAAATAGCGCCCGTTATAACTGCCGCCAAAGTCAATAAACCTGTTGTCGCTGCTGATGCCGGGCTTGAATGACTGGTGGTAACCTGTCCAGCCGTTCCAGCTGCCTTTCAGGTTGCTGAAATTGAATTCGGCTCCTGCATTTCTTCCATAAGCTGCCAGGGGGTCGCTGTTTTTGGCCGAATCGGAGAGGAAGCCCTCACGGTTTAAAAAATAAGCATTCAGGGTTGAGCGCTTTAATACAGCCTGGTTAATGGTTGCCGCAGCGTAGTTTTCCGGTGTATAATTTCCTTTGCTTCCTGTTTGCATGCTGAATAAACCAATGCGGGTAGATTTAGACAGGTTCCCCGTGAGGCGTGCACCTAACAGGATGGGTATCCGGTTGCCATTTTTATCAAGACCAATGCTGCGCGAATAAAAGGGACGGATGGGCGGTATGCCGTAAGAGGAAAAGAGGTTGGCATTCTCAAGGAAAAAAGTTCTTTTTTCTGGCAGGAAAATATTGAAACGGGTGAGGTTGGTTACCTGTTTGTCTACCTCTATCTGTGAAAAATCAGGGTTCACGGTCATGTCGAGGTTCAGCGAAGAAGACAAAGCCATTTTACTGTCAAACCCTGCATTGCCGGTAGCTTTCAAGGGCTTGTCATTGTCCTTATCCTCATGTAAGCCGCCTGTGATATAAGGTATCAGTACGCCGTTGCTGCCCGGTTTGGGAGGTGGCTCGGGCCAAACCAGGGCGCCGGTATATCCCAGGTCATAGGAGCGGAAGTTAATAGGCACATGGGTCCACATACTGTATTCATTTGTCTTGGTATCTACCCGCAGAAAATTAATTCCCCAGACCAGCTTATCTGCTGTATATCGCAGTGTTTTAAAAGGGATGGCCATCTCAACGGTCCACCTGTCTGCATAGCGTTTGGTGGCAGAATACCATTTGTTATCCCAGCTAAAGCTGATACGCTCCCCGTTGCCGTTGATCTGGTCCTCGGATTGTGCATTATAAGCATTCACTACAAAGAAAAAACCATTGGCGCGCTGGTTAACAGGGTCTAATATCAATGCCACACAATCATTACCGTCGTGTCCAACATCTCTTTTCAGGCTTTGAATGAAAACCTTGCCACTATCATATGCCGTAAAAGCAACGTAAAGGAATTTATCATCGTAGGTCACTTTTGCTTCCGTTTTTCTTTTGGCTTTACCTTCATCCGTCGGGAATTTTTTCCAGAAAGAAGAAACGGTTGCTGCATTGCTCCATACGGCTTCATCCAATTCTCCGTCAATTGTAATAGGGTCTTTTGTTTTGGAGAGATGTACCTGGTATTCTTTTTGAAACGCTTCGCCGTCTTTTTGCTGTCCCATGGTTTGCAGACAGGTAAGGAATAGCCATGTGGCAAGTAGTAATCTCATGTAAAGAAAGGTGCAGGGTGAATAACGGGAAATGATTAACTAAGATAATGGTAGCACAATATTCCGGGAACAACTGTTAAAGAAAATCTAAGCGTAATTATTCCGGGATAGGCGGTTATAGTATTATTTTAAAGGGGGCTGTTATTCGTCCAGCAGATCGGGTCTTTTTTCTTTAGTACGCAGCAGCGATTGCTCATACCGCCACTCCGTTACTTTTTTCGGATCGCCCTGCAGCAGGATCTCAGGTACTTTTTGTCCGCGGAAATCTGCAGGCCTGGTATAAACCGGAGGGGCTAATAAATTGTCCTGGAATGAATCGGTCAGTGCAGAAGTCTCATCATTCAATACGCCAGGCAATAAACGGCCAATGGCGTCTACAAGCACTGCAGCAGCCAATTCACCGCCGCTCAGTACATAATCGCCAATAGAGATCTCTTGTGTAACATATTGCAACCTGATGCGTTCATCGATACCTTTATAATGGCCGCAGATGATCAATATATTTTCTTTGAGGGACAGCTGGTTTGCCGTTTTCTGGTTAAAGCGTTCCCCATCCGGGGTCATGTAAATGATCTCGTCGTATTTTCTTTCTGCCTGTAATTCGTCAATGGCATTGGCAAGCGGTTCGCACATCATGACCATACCGGCACCGCCGCCATATTGATAATCATCCACCATCCCGTATTTATTCACCGCCCATTTGCGTAGCTGGTGCAGGTGAACCTCTAAAAGTCCTTTTTCCTGCGCACGCTTCATGATGCTGTGCGAAAAAGGGCTTTCGAGCAACTCCGGAAGAACGGTGAGAATATCAATTTTCATCAGGCGAAAATAGTTTAAAGTCAGAACTTCCGCACTTAATAGTACTTTTGCGCACCCTTTTGCCTGCCCCTTTATTTTTCTTTTAATACCTAAAACAATCGCAGATAATCAATGAAGAAGGCTTTTTTGTTTGACATGAACGGGACGATGGTTGATGATATGGCTTACCACGTAACAGCATGGCGTGAGATCGTCAATAAACTTGGCGCTAACCTCAGTGTAGCAGAGATGAAACGGGAATGTTACGGAAAGAATGATGAGCTGCTGGAAAGGATCTTTCCGGGCAGGTTTACCGATGCGGAGAAAAAAGAAATGGGCTATGCCAAAGAAAAGGCTTACCAGGAAACCTACCGACCGTATTTGCAATTGCTGCCCGGCTTACAAGAGTTTATGGAGAAAGCTAAGCAGGCAGGGATCAAAATGGCCATAGGCTCTGCGGCTATTATGTATAATATTGATTTTGTATTAGATGGACTTGGCATCCGTCATTATTTTGACGCCATTGTAAGCGCAGATGACGTAAAAATCAGCAAGCCAGACCCGGAAACATTTACCAAATGTGCCGATCAGCTTGGTGTTGCTTATGAAGATTGCATCGTCTTTGAAGATGCCACAAAAGGGGTGGAAGCAGCACAGCGTGCAGGCATGAAATCGGTTGTCGTCACCAGCTTTCATGAGCCCGCTGAGTTTGATTATTTACCGGGTGTGCTGTTTTTTGTTCAGGACTTTACAGACAAAGCCTTAGACGAACTCTTCTGACAGCGGCAACGGCATCAAAGGTGCCGTTTTTTCAGGCTGAAAAAATAAAGGTATAAAGTACACTTATTATTAAAAAGTGTGTACATTACATCTTATTTTATTGCCTGACATATAAAAAATGGTACATCATTATTCTTACGTAATAGGGGTTGATTTTGGAACGGATTCTGTACGCTCAGTAATTGTAAACGCCGGAGATGGCACCGAAGTGGCAGCTACCTTATTTTATTATCCCCGCTGGCGCGATGGCTTGTATTGCGACCCGGAACAGAACCGGTTCAGGCAGCATCCGCTGGATTACCTCGAAGGCCTGGAATATACGATCAGGGAATGCCTGAAGCAGGCTGGTCCTGCTGTTGCTGCTGCGGTTAAAGGGATTGCGATAGATACCACCGGTTCTACCCCTGTGGCTGTTGACCATACCGGCACTCCCTTAGCCCTGTTACCTGGTTTCGAAAACAATCCCAACGCCATGTTCGTGTTGTGGAAAGACCACACTTCAACCCGTGAAGCAGCAGAGATCAATGTACATGCGGCTGGATTCGACACCAATTACCTGCAATTCGTTGGCGGCATTTACAGTAGCGAATGGTTCTGGGCCAAGCTGTTGCATGTACTGCGGGAGGATGAGATGGTGAGAAAAGCATGTTACTCCTGGGTGGAGCATTGCGATTGGATCCCCTTTGTGCTAACCGGCGGTAATGATATCCGCTCACTCAAGCGCGGCGTATGTTCGGCTGGTCATAAGTCATTATGGGCCACCGAATTTGGCGGATTGCCCCCTGATAATTTCTTCGCTTCTTTAGACCCGTTGTTAGCGGGATTTACTGCACGTTTATTTCATCAGACATATACCGCTGCAGAGCCGGCGGGCCGGTTGAGTAAAGCATGGGCTGAACAACTGGGCCTTTCCCCGGAGGTAGTAGTAGGCGTTGGCGCATTCGATTGTCACATGGGGGCAGTAGGCGGACAAATTGAACCTTATTTTTTAAGCAAAGTAATGGGCACGTCTACCTGTGATATGCTGGTAGCGCCCCTGGATGAGGTGAGAGGGAAATTGGTAAAAGGTATTTGCGGTCAAGTGCCGGGCTCAATCATACCCGGTATGATGGGTATGGAAGCAGGGCAATCTGCTTTTGGTGATTCATATGCCTGGTATAAGACACTGCTTTCCTGGCCGCTGCAATTATTGTCAGGCTCATCCATGATTGATGAAGCAACTGCCGCCTTACTGAAGAAGGAAGTAAGCGATAAAATAATCAGCACTTTATCACAACAGGCTGCTGCACTTCCTTTGGAAGAAACAGATGAACTGGCAGTAGATTGGTTAAATGGCAGACGAACACCCGATGCCAATCAGTTGCTTACTGCTGCATTCACCGGTCTCAATCTTGGAACCGGTGCACCACAGCTCTTTAAAGCATTAGTGGAAGCTACCTGCTTTGGCGCAAGGGCAATCGTTGACAGGTTCAGGGAAGAGGGCATTCCTGTAAAAGGATTGATCGGATTGGGCGGCGTTGCCAGGAAATCACCTTATATCATGCAGGTAATGGCCGATGTCATGAATATGCCCATCCGTATTCATAAAAGTGAACAGACCTGCGCTATCGGCGCTGCTATGTTTGCAGCAACAGCGGCGGGCCTGTATGAAAAAGTGGAAGATGCCATGCAGGCCATGGGGCAGGGATTTGATGCCAGCTATCATCCTGCTGCGGTGAATGCAGACAGGTATGCAATACGCTATGAAAGATACAGGTCATTAGGAAAATTCATGGAACAATGACATACGAACACATACAGCAGGCGGCTTATGAAGCCAATATGCAGTTACCGAAACTCGGCCTGGTATTATTTACATTCGGCAATGTAAGTGCGGCGGACCGGGATCTTGGCGTATTTGCTATCAAGCCAAGCGGTGTGCCTTATGAACAGTTGTCGCCGGAAAAGATGGTCGTCGTGGACTTCGATGGCAAACTGGTATCAGGAACACTACGCCCTTCATCTGATACCAAAACGCATGCTGTATTGTATAGCCATTGGGAAACGATTGGCGGCATCGTGCATACGCATTCCACTTATGCAACAGCATGGGCGCAGAGCCAGCGCGATATCCCCATCTATGGAACAACCCATGCCGATCATAATACAGCCGATATTCCCTGCGCGCCGCCAATGAGTGATGCAATGATCAAAGGCGATTATGAATATGAGACGGGTTTCCAGATCATCAATTGCCTGAAAGAAAGAGGACTAAGTTATGCGGATATGGAAATGATACTGGTAGGCAATCATGCCCCGTTCACCTGGGGAAAGACGCCTGATAAAGCCGTGTACAACAGTGCAGTGCTTGAAAGTGTGGCCCAGATGGCGTTTTTAACGGAACAGATCAGAGCGGATGTCCCCAGGTTAAAAGAGGCATTGATCAGGAAACACTTTGAAAGAAAACATGGTCCGGATAGTTATTATGGGCAGTAATTTTTATGAGGCATGTGGGGGATGCCGGTTATAAGTGCATACGCCAGGTGTTACAACCTATTATTTCAATAAAGCCAATTACAATGAAAAGAATTGCTTTCTTATGCTCACTCCTTTCTTCGCTTGCTCTTTTCGGTCAGCAGAAAGATTACCCGATCCAGGCGGTAGATTTTACCAGGGTAAAATTGTCCGATCATTTCTGGCTGCCGAGAATAGAGACCAACAGGACCGTCACGATCCCCGCATCATTTGCCCGTTGTGAAAGCACTGGCCGTGTAGAAAATTTTGTAATGGCTGCACAGAAGAAAGGGAAGTTCTGCACCAGGTATCCCTTTGATGACACAGATATCTACAAAACAATTGAAGGCGCCTCCTTTTCATTAGCCATACATCCCGATGCAAAACTGGCAGCCTATGTTGATTCGCTGATCAATATTATACAACTGGCCCAGGAGCCGGACGGGTACTTGTATACAGCGCGTACCATTAATCCGGCAGCAGTCCACGGATGGGCAGGAAAGGAAAGATGGGAAAAAGAAAGAGAGCTGAGTCACGAATTATACAACGCAGGGCACTTGTATGAAGCAGCCGCTGCGCATTATATGGCTACACGGAAGAACAACCTTTTATCGGTTGCATTAAAAAATGCCGACCTGGTTTGTGCTGTATTTGGCCCGGATAAGAAACACGTAGCTCCCGGGCATGAAATCGTAGAAATGGGACTGGTAAAATTATACCGCATCACCGGCAAAAAAGAATATCTCAATACGGCTAAATTTTTTGTGGAAGAACGGGGGCATTATACAGGATACGATCCTAAAAGCAATGATCCCTGGAAGAATGGCGCTTACTGGCAGGATAATAAACCGGTAACACAACAGAACGAAGCGGAAGGGCATGCTGTCCGGGCAGGCTACCTGTATGCAGCAGTCGCAGATATTGCTGCGCTTACAGGCGATACGGCATTACTGCATGCAATTGACAGGATATGGGATAATGTGGTGGAGAAGAAAATATATGTGCAGGGTGGTATCGGCGCTCATGGTGATGGGGAAAGGTTCGGTAATAATTATGAATTGCCCAATGCTACTGCGTACAATGAAACCTGCGCAGCTATTGCCAATGTGTACTGGAATCACCGCATGTTCCTGTTGCATGGTAATGCGAAGTATATAGATGTACTGGAGAAAACATTGTATAACGGACTGATATCAGGCATTGGATTGGATGGAAAATCTTTCTTCTATACCAATGCTATGCAGGTAACGGGCCGGCTCAGGCACGGAGACCTGGAAGCTGCAAGATCGGGTTGGTTTGAATGTTCCTGCTGTCCTACCAATCTTACGAGGCTGATCCCTGCTATTCCCGGTTATATCTATGCACAGAAAGACAATGACCTGTTTGTCAATCTTTTCATCAGCGGCAGTGCTGACCTTACCATCCGTAATACGCCTGTGCAGGTAACACAGCAAAATAATTATCCATGGGAAGGAGGATTAACATTTAAGATCGAACCAACATCACCACTCGATTTTAATGTGCTGGTACGCATACCCGGCTGGGCGCAGAACAAAGCCATTCCGTCTGACCTGTATCGTTTCCAGCAAATGTCAACAGCAAAAACCATGATCAAAGTAAATGGCCAGCCAGTCGATTACACATTGCAAAATGGTTATGCATCGATCAGCCGGAAATGGAAAAAAAATGATGTGATCACTGTAGACTTTCCCATGGAAGTAAGACGGGTAGTGGCAGATCAAAGGGTCAGCGATGACGTTGATAAAGTTGCTTTGCAACGCGGCCCGATTGTTTATTGTGCAGAATGGACAGACAATGAGGGGCAAACAGATAATATCATCCTCCCTGTCAACACAACGCTCACTGCGGCGGCTGAACCAAACATGCTGCATGGCATAACAATATTGAAAGGAACGGTTCCGAAAGTGGTCATTGAAAAAGAACAGCGTGTATCAACAGTTGACAGGCCTTTTACTGCCATTCCCTATTATGCCTGGGCTAACAGGGGTAAGGGTGAGATGATGATCTGGTTCCCCGAAAAAATAAATTATATATCGTTAAACCAATAAAGAAATATATCCCTGATGATGAATTTAAAAGAGCTGGAAGTATGGTTTGCAACAGGCAGCCAGCATTTGTACGGAGAAGAGACACTGGAAAAAGTAGCAGCACATGCACAGCAGATTGCCCTGTCATTGCATGGATCGGCATCCATACCTGTAGCTGTTGTTTTCAAACCGGTGCTTAAAACGACAGAAGAAATATATGCATTGTGTGCAGCAGCCAACCAGTCCCCCAAATGTATCGGCATCATTGCATGGATGCATACGTTCTCGCCTGCAAAAATGTGGATTGGCGGACTTAAGATACTGCACAAACCATTACTGCACCTGCATACCCAGTTCAACAGGGACATACCCTGGAATGATATTGATATGGATTTTATGAACCTTAACCAGTCGGCACATGGCGACAGGGAATTCGGGTTTATCATGAGCCGTATGCGGCTGCAGCGTAAAGTGGTAGTGGGGCATTGGCAGGATGCGCATGTGATTGAACGGATCAATGTATGGTCAAGGGCAGCAGCAGGCTGGCACGACTGGCAGGGAGCAAAATTTGTAAGGTTTGGCGATAACATGCGTTACGTAGCGGTAACAGAAGGTGACAAAGTGGAAGCAGAATTAAAATTCGGCTATTCCGTGAATACTTATGGCATTGGCGACCTGGTGAAAGTGATCAATGAAGTAAGCGATAAAGCGATTGATGATCTTGTAACGGAATACGCTGATACGTATACACTGGTAACTTCATTGATAAAGGGGAATGCACAGCACACTTCATTGCGGGAAGCTGCAAAAATTGAAATTGGGTTGCGTGCTTTTTTGGAAGCAGGAAATTACAAAGGCTTCACTGATACTTTTGAAGACCTGCATGGCATGATTCAGTTGCCAGGCATTGCATCGCAACGGTTAATGGCGGCAGGATATGGTTTTGGCGGAGAAGGCGACTGGAAAACAGCAGCGCTGGTGCGGGCCATGAAAGTAATGGGGACAGGGCTGCAGGGCGGTAATTCGTTTATGGAAGATTATACGTACCACTTTAACCCTGACGGCCCATTGGTGTTAGGCGCACATATGCTTGAAATATGCAGCTCTATTGCACATGGAAAACCATCCTGCGAAATTCATCCTTTAGGTATCGGCGGTAAAGCTGACCCTGTAAGACTTGTGTTTAATGTGGCAGCAGGACCGGCCATTAACGCATCGGTGATAGATATGGGTAACAGGTTCCGTTTATTAGTGAATGAAGTGGAAGCGCAGGCGCCGGTACATGACCTTCCCAAGCTGCCGGTAGCAAGGGTGTTGTGGAAGCCATATCCCGATATGTATACAGGCTGTGCTGCATGGATATTGGCAGGCGGTGCCCATCATACCTGTTATAGTCAGAATTTAACGGCAGAGCACCTGGAAGATTTTGCAGAGATGGCCGGTATTGAATTCACCTTCATTGGTAAGCAAACCAATATACAGCAGTTCAAAAAAGAATTAAAGTGGAGTGAAGTGTATTACCAGGTGAACAGGTAATGGAAGACTATTCCGCTGAACAAATCAAATACGCAACAAAAACGCTTGCCCCATATGCACAACCAACTTGTATTCAAAGATGGATTGATATTTATTGTCTACTTTGTCATTGTAGCTTCCTATGGTTACTGGATATACCGGCGGAAGAAAAAAGCAGCGGCAGATACCAAAGATTTTTTCCTGGCAGAAGGATCGCTTACCTGGTGGGCCATTGGCGCATCGCTGATCGCATCTAACATTTCCGCAGAACAATTTATCGGCATGAGCGGCGATGGGTTCTTTGCAGGTATTGCAGTGGCAGCCTATGAATGGATCGCAGCGCTGGCACTGATCATCATAGCGATATGGTTCATGCCCATCTACCTGAAGAATATAATATATACCATGCCCCAGTTCCTCAAGACGCGTTACAATGGAACCGTGGCGCTGATCATGGCAGTATTCTGGTTATTCCTGTATGTGTTTGTAAACCTTACCTCTATCTTATACCTTGGAGCATTGGCCATCAACGGATTATTAGGAGGTGAATACCTGCACGTGGTAATGATTGCATTAGCGGTATTTGCAGTGATCATTACACTCGGAGGTATGAAAGTGATCGGATACACAGATGTAATACAGGTAGCCGTTTTAATTATTGGCGGATTGGCCACTACTTATATGGCACTTGCCATGGTGAGCGAAAAATTCGGATTGGGAAAAGATGCGCTCACCGGTTTTAACGTGTTGCTCAAAGATGCGCCCGATCATTTTAACATGATATTCAAAAAACCGACAGCAACTTCTTCGCAGGCCGAGATCAGCAAATACCTGATATTGCCCGGGGTTGCCATGTATTTTGCAGGGCAGTGGATTGTAAACCTGAACTATTGGGGATGCAATCAATACATCACACAAAGGGCTTTGGGTGCCAATATACAAACAGCGAGGACGGGTATTCTTTTTGCGGGGTTGCTAAAACTGATGATGCCCGTTATTGTGATGCTTCCAGGGATTGCCGCTTATGTGCTATATAAAAATGGCCACCTTCCGCAATTGGTGAATGGAAGTAAAGACGGCGCTTATTCGGCTATCTTAAGCTTCCTGCCCAGTGGTTTAAAAGGTTTATCCATCGCAGCACTAACTGCGGCTATTGTAGCTTCACTTGCGGGTAAAGCCAATAGTATTTCTACCATCTTCACCCTTGATATTTATAAAAAATACATCAACAGGGAAGCCGATGAGACCAAAATGATCTGGACCGGCAGGGCAACAATCATTGCTGCAATGATCATAGGCATCCTTTTCACCTGGAACGACCTGCTGGGTATTGGCGGTGAAGGCGGGTTTACATTTATTCAGAAATATACCGGTTTTATCAGCCCGGGCATTTTTGCCATGTTCCTATTGGGCATGTTCTGGAAGAGAACCAGTGGTACGGCAGCTATTGCAGGTATACTCACCGGATTTTTTGCCTCTGTATTTTTCAACAATCACCTGGCAATAAGCCTGTTTGGGACTGATACGCTCCTGTATACGGCTTACCCTAACGGGAAAGGCGGGTTTGAAATACCATTTCTCATCTGCATGGGCTGGTCATTTTTCTTTACGGTGCTGGTGATGGTATTGATAAGCCTTGCAGGCCCTAAAGAGAACCCAAATGCTTTTGAGCTGGATAAGGCAATGTTTAAAGTAAAGCCTGCCACTGTGGTACTGATCATTGTTACACTGCTTTTGTTGTCTGCCCTGTATGTGAAGTTCTGGTAATAAATTTCAAAAAATACTTGTATGTTCACTTTATAAAAGTGATTGTTCATTCAAACAGGGAAGTACATGAGTATTATTCAATACAAGAACCATGACAGGTTATTAGTGGCTGTGGACTGCATAATTTTTGGTTTTGACGGAAAGGAGCTGAAGGCATTGCTTGTTAAACGGGGGTTTGAACCTGAAATGGGGAAATGGTCATTGATGGGGGGCTTTGTAAACAAAGCAGAAAGTGTAGACGCTGCAGCAAGCAGGATATTGGATCAGTTAACGGGCCTCACTTCCATCTATATGGAACAATTGTACTGCTTTGGAGATGTGAACCGCGACCCTGGCGGAAGGGTTATTTCAGTAGGCTATTTTGCTTTGATAAAGATTGATGATTACAGCGAAATCCTGATGAAGGAACACAATGCAAAATGGTTCCCCCTGAATAAAATACCTGCCATGGTGTTTGACCACAAGCAAATGATCAGACTCGCTAAAGAAAGATTAAAGCAGAAGGTGGCCCAGCATCCCATTGGATTTGCATTATTACCAGACAAGTTTACGCTGCAGCAATTACAGGGTCTGTATGAAGCGATCTATGAAACCGAATTAGACAAGAGAAATTTTACCCGTAAAATACTTTCACTCAATATCCTGAATAAGCTAAACGAAAAGGAAAAAGAATCATCCCGGAAAGGAGCATTTTATTATGTGTTTGACAAAAAGAAATATGAGAAATTAGATAAAGAAGGGGTTCAATTTCTTTAGTCCTGTGCTGTAGAATCCCTGACAGTAATTACGGAAGGGATGACTAAGCTCTCCTGTTTCAGGCTGAAATTTGGTTTATTCAATGCTTTCATTAGCAGTGTCGCTGCCGCTCTGCCCATATCAAATGCCGGTTGTGTAATAGTTGTGAGGGAAGGGTTGAGTATGGCTGCGGTTTCAAGGTTAGAGAAACTGATCACTTTTACCTGCCGGGGAATTAAAATCCCCAACTGTTTACAGGCGATATAAACAGCGGTAGCTAATTTTTCTACAGAAGCTACTATCCCGTCTGGCCGCCGCTTTTGCAGCATCATTTTTTTGATGGCAAGAAGGTGCTGTTCAGCGTCATTGTTACAGGCTACAATGTCGGAAGGATATTGCCTGATATGGTGATCGGTCAAAGCTTCCCGGTAACCCATCATTCTTTTGTTGCTGATGCTAAGGCTTTCCGATATGGATAAATAAGCAATCTGTTTACAACCCTGTTCAATAAGGTGCTGCGTAGCTTTATAACTGCTTTCAAAATCATCCGTAGTGATCTTCGCAGTGTCCATTTCTTCACAAACACGGTCAAAGAAAACAACGGGAATACCCTGGGCAGCTATCTCTTTAACATGATCGCCGTTGGGCGTTTCTCTTGAAACAGACATGAGTATGCCATCAACCCTGCCTCCCTGGAAATCTTTTAAAATGGACTGTTCTCTTGCAAAACTTTCATGCGTGAGATAGATCAGCACATGGTATCCTTTTTCCCGGGCTACCGACTCAATGCCATTAATGGCAAGGGAAAAAAAACTGTCCGCCACTTCAGGCAATACCACAGCTATTGTTGTACTTTTTTTCCTGCGCAGGCTGCTGGCGTAAGAGTTGGGAACATAGTTTAACTCCGTGGCCATTTCATGCACCCGCTGTTTTGTTTCGGTGCTGATCTCATGACTGTCCATCAATGCTTTCGATACTGTGGAAGCGGAAAGGTTCAACTGGCTTGCAAGGGTTCTTAAATTAATCTTTCCCATAGTTCCTGTAAATCTTATTGGTTCAGGCTTTTGCGGTTTTGAAAGCTACATAAAGTTAGTCATAAGCGAAATCGGTTTCGTAAATAAAAGCGGGATATCCGGCTAAAGCAAGGTTAAAAAAAGCGCATTTTAGCAGGGCGATTGAATACAAACCAAAAGCATTTGCCATGCCACCACTTACGCAAACATTCAACCCACAGGAGAATGCACCTTTAAAAAGTTTAGACGAATGGGAAGAGGATCTGCTACAGCGCTATCCCGACCCGGCATCTATTGCACAGGCAAAACATGCCGATGATTACAGGAATTATGATAACCCGGAAAGAGATACGGTAAAAGAATTCTATCGCCTGAACCATACCTACCAGACTTACGAGTTTGTGATGCAGAAGAGGAGCGATTTCCTGCAATTCAATAAGAAAGAAATGCCTGTCTGGGATGCATTTGACTTTCTCAACCAGCTTGTAGATGATTCAGACCCGGATACCGATCTTGACCAGTTCCAGCACCTCCTGCAGACTTCTGAAGCCATCCGTACAGACGGGCATCCTGACTGGATGGTATTGGCAGGACTGATGCATGATATGGGCAAAGTGCTTTGCCTGTTCGGGGAGCCGCAATGGGCCGTAGTGGGAGATACTTTCCCGGTAGGCTGTGCACATTCCGACAAGATTGTATACCCTGAATTTTTTGCCGACAATCCCGATTCAAAAGACGACAGGTATAATACAAAGTATGGCGTGTACACGCCTAATTGCGGTCTTAAACAGGTAACATTATCCTGGGGACATGATGAATACATCTACCACATGATGAAAGATTACCTGCCCGAACCGGCATTGTACATGTTGCGCTATCACTCTTTCTATGCACAGCATAAGGAACATGCTTATGAACACCTGATGGATGATCATGACCGCAGCATGTTCAAATGGGTGAACCTTTTCAATCCCTATGATCTTTATTCCAAGAACCCAACACCACCCGATTGGAATCAACTGCGCGGGTATTACGAGCAACTGGTAGACAAATACCTGCCGGCAACATTAATGTTTTAAAAGATCTGCGGTCAAACTACACGAATAGACGGGCAGCAACGGCAGGCTGCGTGTCTTCGCCAACCAGATCAGCGGCAGTACCCGTTGATGTCGTTGTAGTGCACTATGGCCGGCAACCGGTATAAAAAGAGTAAATTGACCGTTAATAATGTAATGGCCCCATATGAACAGATTGCAGACTGCTGACTATATCGTTTTTTTTATTTACTTCTTCGTGGTTTCCGGTTATGGTTACTACATATATCATAAAAAGAAAGCTGCCACAACCAGTTCAAAAGATTTTTTCCTGGCAGAAGGATCACTTACCTGGTGGGCCATTGGCGCCTCATTGATCGCATCCAATATCTCTGCTGAACATTTTATCGGCATGTCAGGCTCAGGGTTTGCATTGGGACTTGCCATCTCAACGTATGAGTGGATGGCGGCTGCCACGCTCATTATTGTAGCCGTTTTTTTTATTCCGTTATACCTGAAAAACAAAATATACACCATGCCACAATTCCTGGCCCGGCGGTATAATGACCAGGTAAGCACTATCATGACTGTATTTTGGCTATTGGTGTATGTATTTGTGAACCTTACTTCCATTATATATCTCGGGGCCCTTGCCATTACTTCCATATCGAATATTGGTTTCGGGTGGTGTGTCACAGGACTGAGTATATTTTCTGTGGTGGTAACACTGGGGGGCATGAAAGTGATCGGGTATACAGATGTGATACAGGTATTGGTGCTGATTATCGGAGGGCTGGTAACAACCTGCCTCGCATTATCTTTATTATCAGTCCATTATGGATACGGTGGCAATATCCTGAAGGGACTTACTGTATTACAGGAGAAAGCACCCGAGCATTTTCATATGATCTTTAACCGGTCTAATCCTTTTTATAAGGACCTGCCTGGTCTTTCGGTACTGATAGGAGGTATGTGGATCAATAACCTGAATTACTGGGGTTGCAACCAATACATTACCCAGCGTGCTTTGGGGGCCGACCTGACTACTGCGCGCCGCGGCATATTGTTCGCCGCATTCCTTAAACTACTCGTGCCGGTCATAGCCGTGCTGCCGGGTATTGTGATGTTTGTACTGCATCAGAACGGGTTATTTCAAACAGAAATGGCCGATGGCAGTGGCGCCACAAAACCAGACCATGCTTACCCCACACTCATGAATCTTTTGCCTGCCGGGTTAAAAGGAGTAGCTTTTGCAGCCCTCACAGCAGCTATTGTTGCTTCTCTTGCAGGGAAAGCCAACAGCATATCCACTATTTTCTCACTGGATATTTACAAAAAGTATTTTAATAAAAACGCTACTGAAAAACAAACTGTATCAACTGGTAAATGGGCGGTCATTGTTGCCATGCTTGTGGCAGCCTTGGTAGCGCCGTCATTGCGGTCGCTCGATCAGGCATACCAGTTTATACAGGAGTATGTTGGGTTCATTTCTCCGGGCGTGCTTGCCGTTTTTTTATTGGGTTTTTGCTGGAAACGCACCACGGCGGCAGCGGCATTAACAGGAACGCTGCTCACCATCCCCGTTTCCACACTATTGAAATTCCTGCCTTCATGGAGCCATGGTGTATTTCCTGATTACCCGTTCTTAGACAGAATGTCGATTACTTTTATTTTTATCGTACTGGCAATGATACTCATCAGCCTCCTGGGGCAGTCGAAGGAAACAGAGAAGCATACGATCGTAGTTGACAGGTCTATGTTCCGTGTTACGCCAGGGTTTATGATCGGATCGGTCATTGTGCTGGGCATACTGGTAGCATTGTACACGGTTTTCTGGTAATTAAGACCGGCAAGCCAATAGAAATTTTATAAAAACAAATATAATTGTATTAAATACACTTATATTGCATTTCTATTTAAAACTATGATTGTATGAAGCAGGTGCTTGCCTTTCTCTCAGTGCTGGTATTGTCCGCTACGCAGACATTCAGCCAGTCTTCCGCCAACATTTATGTCAACGCGAATGATCCTAAAATAACGGTCAGCCGCAACATCTACGGCCATTTTTCCGAACACCTCGGACGATGTATTTATGATGGCTTCTGGGTGGGTGAAAATTCAGCCATTCCCAATAAAGGACGTATCCGCACCGATATAGTGGAAGCGCTGAAAAAGATCAAAATCCCCAACCTGCGCTGGCCCGGCGGTTGCTTTGCCGATGAATATCATTGGAGCGATGGTATTGGTCCGCGCAAACAACGCCCCACTATGATCAATACCAACTGGGGTAATGTGACAGAAGACAACAGCTTTGGCACACATGAATTTCTTGAGTTGTGCGATATGCTCGGTTGTGAGCCGTATATCACAGGTAATGTAGGCAGTGGTACAGTGAGTGAAATGAGTAAATGGGTAGAGTACCTGAATTTCGATGGGTTGAGTCCTCTTACTGAACAGCGCAAACAAAACGGCAGGACCAAACCCTGGAATGTTTCTTTCTGGGGAGTAGGCAATGAAAGCTGGGGTTGCGGCGGCAATATGACACCCGAATATTATGCCAATGAATTCAAGCGTTATGCCACATTTGCCAAAAATTACGCAAATGCAAGATTGCGTAAAATAGCAGCAGGACCTAATTCGGGCGATTACAACTGGACAGATGTCCTGATGAAAAACATTGGAACAGGCATGTGGGGTTTAACACTCCATTATTATACTGTTCCAAAGGGATGGGGTAACAAGGGATCGGCTACTGCTTTTGACGAAAAAGAATATTTCACCACGATGAAAAAATGCCTGGTGATGGAAGAGCTGGTTAGCAAGCATTCGACCGTGATGGACAAGTATGATCCCGAGAAAAGGGTGGCATTAGTTGTTGACGAATGGGGTATATGGACGAACGTAGAACCAGGTACCAATCCCGCTTTCCTGTACCAGCAAAACAGCCTTCGCGATGCATTAGTGGCGGGTACCACACTTAATATTTTTAATAACCATGCAGACCGTGTTCGCATGGCCAATCTTGCACAAACAGTGAATGTGCTGCAATCACTGGTGCTCACCCAGGGAAATAAAATGCTGCTTACGCCAACCTATCACGTGTTTGATCTGTATAAGGTACACCAGGATGCGAAATTGCTGCCATTACAGATCAATAGTCCCGATTATAAACAGGAAGACCAGAAGATCCCGGCTGTAAATGCGTCTGCGTCACAGGATTCAACCGGTGCCATACATGTTTCTTTGGTGAACTTAGATGCAACCAACGCCATCACGGTTCAGGCGGCTATTAACGGTGCTGACTGGAAAACGGTAAACGGGCAGATTATTAGTTCGGCAAAATTTACAGATATTAATACATTTGACCAGCCGGGTAATATTAAACCGGCTGTATTCAACGGCGCCAGGAAGGAGGGAGACAAACTGGTGGTGAACCTGCCGCCTTTAGCTGTTGTGATGCTGGAGTTAAAATAATATACCAATAAATGAGTCATCATGAAACAACGATTGCGGTTCTTTTCATTTATTGCTGTGACAATAATGTTTGCTGCAGCATGCAATAATGCAGTAAAAAAAGAGGAGCATAAAACCAGTATGGGTATTACAAAAACAGATTTTGGAGAGGTAGATGGAAAGAAAGTATTCCTGTTTACATTAACAAACAGCAAAGGGAACCAGGTAAAGATCACCAACTATGGCGGTATTGTTACATCATGGACAAGCTTTGATAAGAATGGGAAGAAATCCAGCATCGTCCTTGGCTTTGATAGTTTGAGCGGCTACCTGGCCCATCCACCCTATTTTGGAGCACTCATAGGACGCTATGGTAACCGCATTGCCAATGGAAAATTCAAATTGGATAATGTTGACTATACTTTAGCTACCAATAATGGAAAGAACCATTTGCATGGCGGTAACAAAGGCTTTGATAAAGTGGTATGGGACGCAGCAACAGTAAACGATTCAACAGCAACACTGTTACTGAGTTATGTGAGCAGGGACGGAGAAGAGGGGTATCCCGGCACGTTGAAAGTGAATGTACAGTACCGTTTTACAGATGATGATGCACTGGAGATTGAATACAAGGCGGAGACCGACAAAGCAACACCTGTTAATCTCACCAACCATTCTTATTTTAATCTTACAGGAGATGTAAGCAATACCATACTCGATCATAAGTTATGGGTTGATGCAGACCGGTATACACCGGTTGATAGTACACTGATCCCTACGGGTGAGATCAAAGATGTGAAAGGAACACCTTTTGATTTTACTATTGCTGAAAAGATCGGCGCCCGTATTGGTCATGTGCCGGGCGGCTATGACCACAATTTCGTGCTGAATAAAAAAGACCATTCATTGTCATTAGTGGCAGCGTTGTCTGACTCGCTGAGCGGAAGAAAATTAGAAGTGTTTACCATGGAACCCGGTCTTCAGTTCTATTCCGGCAATTTCCTGGACGGAACGCTGAAAGCACCTGCAGGTAAAGCCATCAACCAGCATACCGCTTTATGCCTTGAGACGCAACATTTCCCTGATTCACCTAATGAACCTTCATTCCCGACAACTATATTGAAGCCGGGCGAAAAATACCACACCATAACCCGGTATCAACTGAGTATTCAGTAGCTGCCCTGTTATGTTTAGTCAATCCATAAAATCACCAAGGTCCCTGCGCTGTTTCTTGGTGGGCCGGCCTATCTTGCTCAATCTTTTGCCGGTCTGGTAGGTAGCGGCTTCAAACTTAATCCTGTCAAGTTCTTCGGCGGGAGTAAGGTCAATATAATATTGAATGGCTTCGCTGTATTGCACCCGGTGATCGAGTAGTCCTGTTATCTTAATGACCCATTTACGGGCTTCAGTTTTTACCTCATATTCATCGCCCACAACAACTGTTCTGGATGCTTTAACAGCGCTGCCCTGTAATTTTACCCTTCCTTTGTCACATGCATCAGCCGCCTGGCTCCTTGTTTTAAACAGGCGAATGGACCAGAGGTACTTGTCGATCCTTAGTTTTTCTTTTGTATCTGACATAACATGTTGTTTCAGGAAAAGTGTACACTTTTCTGAAGATTGTTTATTTCATCTCCGCATAAAACTGATGGAAGTAAGGAATGGTTTCAATTCCCTTATAGAAATTAAACACATCGTATTTTTCATTGGGGCTATGGAGGTTATCGCTGTCTAATCCAAATCCCATGAATACGATCTTCAATCCTAATTCTTTTTCAAACAGTGAGCAGATTGGGATGCTGCCCCCGCCGCGAACTGGTATCGGGTCTTTGCCGAATGTAGCGTGAATGGCTTTTGAAGCTGCACGGTACGCATCGGAATCAATAGGCGTCATATATGGTTCACCTCCATGGTGTTCCTGTGCTTTCACAGTAACGCCGGCAGGTGCAATGCTTTTAAAATAATGCAATATTTTTTCTGTGATCTTAACAGAGGATTGATTGGGAACCAGCCTGCAGGAGATCTTTGCATAAGCTTTGGACGGTAATACTGTTTTAGCGCCTTCGCCGGTATACCCCCCCCAGATGCCATTAACTTCGAGTGTGGGACGGATGCCTGTTCTTTCATTGGTAGTATATCCTTTCTCTCCCCAAAGGCTGTTGATACCGAGATCAGCTTTATATGCTTCTTCACTGAAAGGTGCCTGAGCCATCTTTGCACGTTCTTCAGCAGTGGCTTCCACTACATCATCATAGAAACCGGGAATGGTGATATGGTTATTTTCGTCATGACAGGATGCGATCATCTTTGCCAGCATGGTAGCAGGATTAGCTACAGCGCCACCGTACACGCCACTGTGCAGGTCGCGGTTCGGTCCTGTTACTTCCACTTCAATATAGCTTAGTCCGCGCACGCCGATATCAATAGACGGGTTCTCCATACTCAGCATGGAAGTATCACTGATCAGGATCACATCAGCCTTTAACAGCTCCTTGTTTGCTTTTACGAAAGTGGCTAAATTAGGGCTGCCCACTTCTTCTTCCCCTTCGATCAGGAATTTTATATTAACAGGTAAAGTATGGGTCTTTACCATTGTCTCGAGCGCTTTAACGTGCATATAAAACTGCCCTTTATCATCGCAGGAGCCACGGGCGAATATTTTACCATCCCTGATCACCGGTTCAAAAGGGCCACTGTGCCAGAGCTCCAGCGGATCGGGGGGTTGTACATCATAATGGCCGTAAACCAAAACAGTGGGTTTGGATGGATCAATGGTCTTTTCACCATAAACAATGGGATGGCCTTCGGTTGGATAGATGGTTACTTTGCCGGCACCCGCCTCCAGTAAACGCTGTTGCACAGCATCTGCGCAACGGATCATATCGGCTTTGTGTTCACTTCTGGCACTTACGCTGGGGATGCGCAACAATGCTAATAACTCGTCCAGGAAGCGGTCTTTATGCTGTTCCTGGTAATCTTTCCAAACCTGCATGGCATCAGTTTTTAGGTGATCAAATGAGGGCGCAATTTACACCAATTGGTGTTTTTTGTCTGAAATAACATTCTTCAGGGTCCAGTCCAACCGTTGCTTAAAGGGATGCTGCCGTACCTGGCAGTCTTTTTTAGTACAGACGCTGCAACTGAAGGGCAGGCACCCGTCTGTGTGCACGAAGAATTCAATCGCATCTCCGAACTGGTGTTTGATCAGTGCAGACAATGCATCTATTTCTTTGTGCGCTTCATGAAGGTTGAAGTACCAGGGAAGGGTAAAATGACAATCAATGTGCAGGAGGCTGCCATATTTGATAACGCGAAGATTGTGCAGGTCAATCCAGTTCTCCTGTCTGTGGTCATTCAGTACTTTGATGAACCGGTTCAGTAATTCCATATCCGCTTCGTCCATGATGCCGGCTAAGGAACTGCGTATGATAGTGTAGCCATTATAGATGATCACTAAGCTCATTAAAAAAGCGATCACTTTGTCTAACCAGAAAAGATGCGTCACCATCATAATGATCAGCCCTGCAATAACAGCGAGCGTGGAATAAGTATCTATCTGAAGATGCCTGCCACTGGCCTGCAATGCAAGTGAGTTGTTCTGTTTGCTGATACGAAGGCAGACAAAACCTGCTGCATAATTGACTACTGCAGTAATAGCAATAAGCCATAAGCCTTTGTCCAACTGGTGTACCGGGTTGCCTTCGATAAGGTTCAATGCAGTTTCATAAATGATCATTATACCGGCAGCAACGATCAATGATCCTTCTACTGCAGCTGATACAAATTCGGCCTTACCATGGCCGTATGGGTGATCTATATCGCGTGGTTTGGCAGCTATATATAAACTGTACAGCCCCACACCTCCGGCTATCACATTAACAATACTTTCGAGCGCATCGGTGAGGATGGCTAAAGAATGTGTGAAATGGTAGGCGATGATCTTGGTGGCAAACAGCACAACACTAAGTATGCTGATCCATAGCTGAACGCGGAAGTTTTGTCTGGCGGATTGCAAAAAAGCGATGATTTGTTACAAAGATAAGCGGCAAATGGCTGCACTATTTTTTCTTCTGTGAAATATTCCGGCTTTTTACATTTACGTTTACTGGCACTTCTTCCGCAATCATGTACAACGGGTTGCCATAATCATAATACTGCTTAAAGTGAATGCCATACTAGGCCTGCTCAAAACGCTTCTGTACAAATTCCCAGTTCACGATATTCCACCAGTTGTTGATGTAATCGGGACGTTTGTTCTGGTATTTGAGGTAATAAGCATGTTCCCATACGTCGAGGCCAAGTAATGGTGTTCCTTTGAGTTCACTGATGCTCATGAGGGGATTGTCCTGGTTGGGGGTAGAGCCCACTGTTAATTTTTTATCGGCATTCAGTACCAGCCATGCCCAGCCGCTTCCAAAGCGGTTCTTGCCCGCATCGGTGAACTGGGTTTTGAAAGCTTCAAAAGAACCGAAGCTATGGTTGATGGCTTCGGCCAGTTTGCCATCGGGATGTGAAGCTGCGCCCGGCTTCATGCATTGCCAGAAGAGTTCATGATTGTAGTGTCCGCCGCCATTGTTGCGCATTTTGACAGAGTATTTTGAAATATTGCGCAATACATCTTCTAATCTTGCAGTATTGGTATCTACTTTTTCAGCAAGGCAGGCTTCTGCTAAATTTTTTGCATAACCGGTAGCGTGTTTACTGTAATGTATTTCCATGGTCATGGCATCGATCACAGGTTCCAATGCGTTATAACTGTAAGGTAAAGGATGTTGAGAGAAGACGTTGCTGTCAACCGGGGCTGCTCCTTTCACCAATGAAGGAAGCACACTGAATGACAGACCTGCAGCAACGCCGGCTTTGCCGGTGGTTTTAATGAAATCACGACGGCTTGATTTATTTGTTGACATGATACAATGTTTTACGAAGATTTTTTTGAGCGCTTAAATTTAATCAAAAACTGCCGCAATTGTTTGAATGTGCGATAATAAAACTCCTGGTTAAAGAGCTGCGAATCCCTCATGGCCTTATAAGTCAAAAAAATACCCACGGGAATCAGTATCAGCGTGGATAACCACATGCCCATAATGGGACTCAACTGTTCAGCCCTTGCAAATTTCTCACCAAATGTGTTGAACAGGTGAAAGCTGACAAAGAAGATGATGGCAAACACCAATGGCGTTCCTAATCCCCCCTTGCGTATGATAGAACCAAGTGGTGCACCAATTAGGAACAGCACCAGGCAGGCGGCCGAAAGTGTAAACTTCCTGTGCCATTCAATCTCGTGCAAGCGGAGCGAACTGTAACGTTGCGTGTAATCAGTAGCCAGCACACCCAGGTTCCCCTTAACGTTGTTTATGGGACTGCCTGCGTTTTCCAGTACATTTTGCCGGATGGAATCGGGTATCAGGTCATCAAACCGCTTTACCTTTTTTTTAATGGAAGCGGTATCGATTGTAGCCCAACCGGTATCGGCATACTTGGCAAAACGCAGGTAAGGGTTCACTTCGTACCGTGTTTTCTTTGTATAAAAAGTATCAATGTGATGAAGGGAGTCGATGGCATGATTCAATTGGCGCACACTCAGCATTTTCGGATCATAAAAAGCGCTGTCACCTGTTTTGTTCATCCTGAAACTCTTCAGGTCAAATACTTTTTTATATTCTTTAAAACCCATGCGGATGAATTCTGTGTTGGTGGTGCCACGCTGTCCCCTTTCCTGGTAGCGCCAGCCATTCTGTAAGATGAATTCAAGAAAGCGTTTATCTTTCGTAACCCGCATTACGCCGCTTTCTGCCATCAGCATATTATCCTGCAGGCCGTAGTTCTTTTCAAACAGCACTACATTGTGAATGATACTGTCGTTCTTTTCTTTCTTGCCCAGTTTAATCACATACCCATCGATCTTATCATAGAATACACCTTCTTTAATATCTATTGCCGGTTTGGAAACGATGATATCATATTTGAGTGCAGACAGTTTCAGTTGCGTAACGGGAATGATATTATTGGCAAACAGGAAAGCGAGCCCGCTGATAAAAATAGCGATGATTAATAAGGGCCTCATAAAACGCAGCAAAGGAATGCCCGATGCTTTGATGGCCACCAATTCAAACGACTCACCCAGGTTGCCAAAAGTCATGATGGAGGAAAAAAGCAGGGCAAGCGGCAATGCCATCGGCACCCAGAACAGTGTAACCAGGCCAATCAGTTTCAGTACTGTAAAAAGATCCAGCCCTTTGCCAACCAGGTCATCAATATACAGCCAGAAGAACTGCATCGTCAGCACAAAAAGCGAAATACTGAACGCAGCAATAAACGGCCCGATGAAAGAACGAACAATAAGTATGTCTAACTTTTTTATCAAATCCTGGCTATATTTAACAGTCTAACACTTAATCATACAAAAGTAATGCTTTCGCCAAAGGAAATAGAACTGGTCAACAGCGCGGAACTTATTTTAACAAAGAACAGCATCATTAAAAAAGTGTATGATCTGTTTGGAGTACTCAGTACGCATTACAGGGAGGTTATAGCAGGTTACCCGTCTTTTGCAGCTACCGACGCTTTTGTATTGACACCTAAAATTGCCAGGGGAGAATATTATGAAGGATTGCCATGGGTTATGCTGGATTATCCACGTTCTTTTAAGAGGGATGATGTGTTTGCAGTGCGAAGTCTTTTCTGGTGGGGGCATTATTGCAGCATTACGCTGCAGTTGGCGGGAAAGTTTCAGCAGCAGTATGCAGAAGCCATCGGCCACTATTTCCGGTCAGGCACTGAGGCGGCTAAAGATGAATGGTTCATAGGAACAGGGGCAGATCCGTGGCAACATCATTTCAGGGAAGATAATTACCTGCCACTGGCAAGGCAGGTGCAGAGCATTGATATGAAAAGTCTGCCTTATATCAAGCTGGCAAAAAAAATCCCACTGACACAGTGGGGTGCAATACAACCTTTTTTTGAAAAAAATTATACAACCATCGTAACTATGTTACAGGGATAATGATTCCTCAGGCGCCTAAACGGTGAAACAATTCTTTTACCTGGTATTCCCATAACTGGCTCTGGTCCTTGATCTCACTTTTTTCGGCAAAGTCTTTGATCAGTAAAATAGTTTGATTGGATATTTCAGTCTTTTCAATACGGAACTCAAAATATTCATTCTTATCGCTGTGATGCCAGTGAAAGCGGATGAACTTATCCTGTTCCTGGTCTACCAGGTCTGCTTTATCGGGCGCACCGCCATTCCATGAAAAGCTATATACATTTTCCCATTCATCAACTTTATCAGCAAACCATTCCTGCAAACCGGCGGGAGTGGCTAAGAATTCGAATAAAATGCCTGGTGAACATCTGACCGGAAACTCCAAAGTAAATAGTTGCTTTTTGCTCATTACATTCTCTTTTACTACAAACAATCGTAGGCGTGCAATAATATTAAATAATCCACAGCAGCCAAATGTTTTTTTGACAACAGGGTTTCCCAACATCCTCTGTATGGAGGAATATTTTTGAAATTTTACATAAAGTATTGTTTATCAATATATTGTAGCAAATATTTTTTTTGATCGCGTCGAAAAATTCCTTAAATTGCTTGGTAATAAAGAAGGTGACGCATGGATCGTACCTGTCGCGAAGACAGGGTTGTAACGGAATCTAATTTTTCCCATAAACAAAACCAGTACAGAACCATACAAACCCTAAACTGCTTTTTATGAGCATGCGTCAACTCAAAATCACGAAATCCATCACCAATCGTGAGTCACAAAGTCTCGAAAAATACCTGCAGGAGATAGGGAAGGTCGACTTAATCAGTCCCGAAGAAGAAGTTCAGCTAGCTATGCGTATACGCCAGGGCGACCAGTTTTCGCTGGATCGTTTGATCAAATCCAACCTGCGTTTTGTGGTGTCTGTTGCCAAGCAGTACCAGAACCAGGGGTTGACCCTGCCCGATCTGATCAACGAAGGGAACCTGGGCCTGATCAAAGCAGCCCTGCGTTTTGATGAAACGCGCGGGTTTAAGTTCATTTCCTATGCTGTATGGTGGATCAGGCAAAGCATTTTACAGGCATTGGCAGAACAGAGCCGTATCGTGCGGCTGCCGCTCAACAAGGTTGGCCTGACCAACCGCATCAGCAAAGCCTACCAGCAACTGGAACAGGAGTTTGAGCGGGAGCCCACCGCTCAGGAGCTGGCAGATATACTGGAGATCAGTCTCGAAGAAGTGGCTGCCACCATGAGTGTCGGGTTCAGGCATGTGAGTATGGATACACCACTGGCAGAAGGGGAGGATGGCACCCTGATGGATGTGATGGAAAACCCTAATGCAGAAAAAACAGACGAAAAATTAGTCCACCATGAATCACTCCGGATGGAAATAGAACGCAGCCTGAAAACACTGACGGAGCGGCAGAAAGATGTGGTCTGTTTTTTCTTTGGTATAGGGGTGGATCATCCGCTGAGTTTGGAAGACATAGGAGAAAGATTTAATCTCACCCGCGAGCGGGTCAGGCAGATCAAGGATAAAGCGATCACCAAGCTGAGAAGTACCAGCCGCTGCAAACATTTAAAGGTCTATCTCGGGTAAAACAGATTCGTACTATATTTGCACCTCGTTTAAAGTGAACTTATTGGTTCACTTTTTTATTTGTGAAACCAGTGTACCATGTTTAATTCACTCAGTGAAAAGCTCGAATCGGCGTTTAAGAACCTCAAAGGGGAGGCCCGCATTAATGACCTCAATATTGCCAATACGGTCAAAGATATCCGTCGCGCATTGATTGATGCCGATGTGAATTTTAAAATAGCCAAGGAATTTACCGATAAGGTGAAGGACAAAGCTGTTGGCGAGAAAGTTATCAACGCCATCAGCCCCGGGCAACTGATGGTAAAGATCGTAAAGGATGAACTGACCGAACTGATGGGAGGAACCGAAGCGCAGTTCAATATTACAGGTAACCCAACCGTGATACTGATCGCGGGTCTGCAGGGTAGTGGTAAAACCACGTTTACCGGTAAGCTGGCGAATTACCTCAAAACAAAAAAAGGCAAATCACCCTTGTTGGTAGCGGCAGACATTTACCGTCCCGCTGCGATAGACCAGCTGACCGTGCTGGCAGAGCAGGTAGGTGTTGATATTTACAGTGAGCGCGACAACAAGGATGCTGTTGCGATTGCCCAGAATGCAATCAAAGAGGCCAGATCAAAAAATAAGAATGTTGTCATCATCGATACCGCAGGCCGCCTGGCTATTGATGAAGTGATGATGACGGAAGTGGCCAATATCAAGGCTGCAGTGAATCCTGCCGAGATATTGTTTGTAGTGGATTCGATGACGGGACAGGATGCTGTCAATACCGCCAAAGCCTTCAATGACCGGCTGGATTTCACGGGTGTGGTACTGACCAAATTAGATGGCGATACCCGTGGTGGTGCGGCCCTTTCTATCAAGTACACCGTGAACAAGCCCATCAAGTTTGTGAGCAGCGGCGAGAAAATGGACACACTGGATGTGTTCTATCCCGAGCGTATGGCACAGCGGATACTGGGTATGGGAGATATTACCACCCTGGTAGAGAAAGCACAGGCGCAGTTTGATGAGGTCCAGGCTAAGAAATTGGAGAAAAAGATCCGCAAGAACCAGTTCGATTTCCAGGATTTTTTAGACCAGTTGCAGCAGATCAAGAAAATGGGTAACCTGAAAGACCTGATGGGAATGATCCCCGGTGTGGGAAAAGCCATCAAGGATGTAGATATCAATGACGATTCCTTTAAGGGCATAGAAGCCATGATCAAATCCATGACCCCTTTTGAAAGGGCCAATCCCGATGCCCTGACCCCGGCCCGCAGGCAGCGTATTGCCAAGGGAAGCGGTAAGGATATGACGGAACTAAATGCCTTCATGAAGCAGTTTGAGCAGATGAAACAAATGATGAAAATGATGAATAATATGCCGATGGGCGGTCGTTTTCCGGGAATGAAGCGCTGATTTTTAAATAATAACAAAGCCTTAAAGGAATAGCTTGGATTTTTACTATTTTAAAGTTACTTTTGCAGTCTATTTTGTCAACCTAATTTCTTAACGCCTTTAAATTTCTATTTAACATGGCAGTAAAAATGAGACTACAGAGACACGGTAGCAAAAAAAGGCCTTTCTACTTTATCGTAGTAGCCGATGCCCGTGCTCCAAGAGATGGTAAGTTCATCCAGAAGATTGGAACTTACAACCCGCTGACTGTACCAGCCACTATCCAGTTAGACCGTCAAAAAGCGCTGGAATGGCTGAATAAAGGTGCTCAACCCACCGATACAGTTCGCCGAATTCTCTCTTTCAAGGGAGTATTGTACCTGAAGCACCTGTTAAGGGGTGTGAAACTGGGACTGTTTGATGATGCTGCTGCGATGACCAAATTCCAGGCATGGCACAATGAGCATGAAGCAAACATTACCCGTCGTAATGAAGAGCACAGAAAAGCCCAGAGAGCCCGTAAAGCTTACACACCGGTAGTTAAAAAGGTGGAAAGCAAACAGGAAGAAGCTGCTGAAGGCCCTGCTGAAGCTTAATGGGATAAAACATATTCCTTTCAAAAAAACCCGCATGATTGTGGGTTTTTTTGTTGCTGTAAATTTGCATCGTACATGAACGAATACATCAACATAGGCCGTATTGTTGCCAGCTTTGGACTGAAAGGTGAAGTCATACTGAAGCATGCTTTGGGAAAAAAAACCACGCTGAAGGGTGTGGAGACCTTATTTATTGAAGAAAGAAAAGGAGCTTACCTGCCTTATTTTATGGAATCATCCAGGGCTAAGGACCATGAAGAGACCTATGTAAAACTGGAAGGTGTTAATACCAAGGAATCGGCCAATCGCTTAGCTTCCCGTAATGTATGGTTGATGGAAGATGATTTCAGGAAACTGGCAGGTAAATCAGCGCCCATTTCGTTGTTAGGTTATCAACTCATTACGGAGGATGAAAAACTGGGGCCGATAGAAGAAGTCATAGAACAACCCCACCAGGTACTGCTCCGCATCAGTCTCGATGGCAACGAAGCGCTGATACCCCTGCACGAAGAAACCCTTGATGGCATTGACCATGATAGAAAAGAGGTACACGTAACCTTACCCGACGGCTTGCTGGACATTTATCGGCATTCGTAAAATACCCAGATCCCGGGTATCAGATACTGCCGCGTCTCCCGATTGTGTAATTTAGCAGTACCGCCATGTCTGCCCCGCAACGATATATTGCCCATTTTGACCTTGACTCTTTTTTTGTGAGCGTGGAAATGCTGCTTGATCCTTCCCTGAAAGGCAAAGCGGTGATTGTAGGCGGCAGCAGGGAAAGGGGAGTGGTAGCTGCCTGCAGCTACGAAGCAAGAAAGTTTGGCGTACACAGCGCCATGCCTATGAAGACGGCGATGAAATTATGTCCGCATGCGATCCTTGTAAAAGGCACCCGCAGCATGTACACCAAATATTCAAGATGGGTGACCGAGATCATTGCCGCCAAAGCGCCTTTGTTTGAGAAAGCTTCTATTGATGAGTTTTATATTGACCTGACCGGAATGGATCGTTTTTTCGATCCCTACCAGTGGACAATAGACCTCAGGGAGGAGATCATTGAAAAAACGCAATTACCGATCTCATTTGGATTAGCCACTAATAAAATGGTTGCAAAGATCGCTACTGACGAAGCCAAACCCAATGGCTACCTGTTTGTACAGCCAGGCATGGAAAAACAGTTCCTGGCCCCGCTGCCGGTTAATAAATTTTCGGGGGTGGGCGAGCAGACCTTTCTGCTGCTGAAGTCTATGGGCATCCATACCATTCGCGATCTCAGTGAAACATCCGCTGAAGTGCTGGAAAAAAAATTAGGCAAACATGGCGGTGACCTCTGGAAAAAATCACAGGGCATACACCATAGTCCTGTACAAGCCTACCAGGAAGCCAAATCCATCTCAAATGAAAATACGTTTGATGAAAATACGGCGGATGTTGATTTCCTGCTCCGGGAACTGGTACGTATGACTGAAAGGGTGGCATATGAATTAAGGCAGGATGGGAAGCTGGCAGGCTGCATAGCTGTTAAGATCCGGTACCCCGATTTTGAAACTACTTCCCGGCAAACTGCCATTGATTATACGCTTCGCGATGATGAATTAATACCCGTTGCTATGGATCTTTTTCATAAGTTGTACCGTAAAGGCAGGCCGGTCAGGCTACTGGGGGTACGGCTGAGCGAATTGACCAACCATGCCGTGCAGGGCAGTTTGTTCGATGATGCAGCAAAAAAGAACAAACTCTACCAGGCGATTGACGGGGTAAAGAACAAGTATGGAAAGGATGCCTTGCAAAAGGCAAGAACAATAAAAAGAGGCCATTAAGCCCTGGCAGGTTATTTTTTTATTAATCAGTCTACTTGTTTGGTAGGAAATACTTAGTTTTGTAATCTATTTTTGTCATCCAAAATCAAATACCATGAGTTTACGTTTAGGAGACACTGCTCCGAATTTCAAAGCCAGCACTACTGCAGGCGACATCGATTTCCATGAATTTTTAGGCAATAGCTGGGGAATACTGTTCTCGCACCCGGCCGATTATACGCCTGTATGTACTACCGAACTGGGTAAAACCGCCCTGTTACAGGGAGAGTTTGAAAAACGTAACGTAAAAGTACTGGCATTGAGTGTAGACCCGTTGGATAAACACAAAGGCTGGGTAAATGATATCAATGAAACACAACAGGTATCTGTAGGTTTCCCCATCATAGCCGATGAAGATAAAAGCATTGCCAATGCTTATGGCATGATTCACCCCAATGCATCTGAAACATTTACTGTCCGCTCTTTGTTTGTAATCGGGCCGGATAAAAAGGTCAAACTCACTTTGACGTATCCTGCTTCTACCGGAAGAAATTTCCATGAAGTACTGCGCGTGGTTGACTCCTTACAGCTGACTGCCAATTACAGCGTGGCTACGCCTGCCGATTGGAAAGAGGGTGAAGATGTGATTGTGGTTCCAGCTGTGAGTACTGAAGATGCTATTAAGAAATTCCCTAAAGGTGTGAAAGTGGTAAAGCCTTACCTGCGTTATACGCCACAGCCTAATAAATAAGATTATTGAGCAAGCATCGAGAGGCTTTTTACTTAGCCATGGCCCCGGTCTTTACCGGGGCCTTTTTTTATCTTACCGCTTCATCATTCGTGAGTTCTCTTTATCTTTCAGTAAACTATTATCACATGAGAAAATTGTTGATGCTGCTCTTTGCTGCCTGTTTGATGAATGTGCTGGCTGCACAACGTACCATTATTCATTGCGGCCAGTTGGTTGATGTGAAGAACCTCCGGGTACTCAGGGAAATGTCGGTCATTGTTGAAGGCAATAAAATTGCTGATGTGCGGCAGGGATATGTTACAGCGGTTGCATCTGACCAGGTGATCGATCTTACGAACAGAACGGTTATGCCGGGGCTGATCGATATGCATGTACACATGGAGAGCGAGACCAACCCCAATAATTACCTCAATGGCTTTACCTGGAACACATCCGATTATGCTTTTCAATCCGTGGTATTTGCCGAACATACTTTGATGAGTGGGTTTACAACAGTAAGAGACCTGGGTGGTACCGGCGCTAATATCTCACTTCGTAACGCCATTAATAAAGGATGGGTAAAAGGCCCGCGGGTATATACAGCAGGTAAAGCCATTGCTACCACCGGGGGACATGCAGATCCTACCAATAATTACCGCAAAGACCTGATGGGAGACCCCGGGCCGAGAGAAGGTGTGGTGAACGGGGTGGATGATTGTGCGAAAGCAGTTCGCCAGCGTTATAAAGAAGGGTCTGACCTGATCAAGATCACGGCAACAGGTGGTGTGCTGAGCATGGCGAAAGACGGAAGCGGCGCGCAGTTCACGGAAGCAGAAGTTCGCGCCATTGTAACCACTGCCAAAGATTATGGGTTTAAAGTGACTGCTCATGCGCATGGTGCGGAAGGAATGAAGCGGGCAGTATTGGGAGGTGTTAATTCGATCGAGCACGGAACCTATATGAATGATGAAGTGATAGAACTGATGAAACAAAAAGGAACTTATCTCGTGCCAACGATCATTGCAGGGAAATCATCGGCGGATTCTGCCAAAAAACCAGGATATTATCCTGAAGTGGTAAGGGTCAAAGCACTGGTAGTAGGGAATTATATACAAGCCACTTTCGCCAAAGCATACAAAGCGGGGGTAAAGATCGCTTTCGGAACCGATGCCGGCGTCTATGCACATGGCAAGAACTGGATGGAGTTTGTGTACATGACCGAAGCCGGTATGCCGATACTGGAAGCCATCAGGGCTGCTACCTTAAGCGCGTCGGATCTGTTAGGCGATGACCGGTTGGGTGTAATTGAGAAAGATAAACTGGCAGATATTGTAGCTGTGGATGGTGATCCCGTTAAAGATGTAAGCAGTATGGGAAAGGTGACATTTGTAATGAAGAATGGGACGGTGTATAAGCATGAATGAACCTTCAGGTTTTCCATTTTCTCAGCTGTTGCAGTAATGCCCGCAGGTCTTTCGGGACCGCTGCTTCCAGTTCAAAGGCTTCGCCGTTCAGCGTAAATTTTATCCGGTGCGAGTGTAGGGCTAATCTTGCTAACAGCGGCCGTTCTTCTTCGGCTGACTTAGACAGTTTAAATTTCTTTTTTAAGGAAGAGAGCAGTACAGGTTTTGGATCGCCGTATAATTCATCGCAGGCAATAGTATGGCCTATGTGTTGCATGTGCACGCGTATCTGGTGTGTCCGGCCTGTATGTATGCGAAACTGCACCCAACTGTACATACGGAATGCTTCCAGTACCTCATAATCGGTTAAGGAAGTCTTCCCTTTTACATGCGTCATCATTTTAGCTGCCTTACCCGGGTGTTCCATAATGGCTGCATCGATACTTCCGGATGCATTCACCAGGGTGCCATTGACCAATCCCACATAATATTTCTCTACATCCCTTCCTTCAAACAATTGGGAGAGTTGCTTGTGTGTTTCCTCGTCTTTAGCAAACACAATAATGCCACTGGTGTCTTTGTCTAACCGGTGAACGGTGTACACATTGCCATAACGTTCTTTCAGTATGTCTTTTAACGACAGTTCCTGTCCCAGCCTGTCCGGTATACTCAACAGGCCCGAGGGTTTATTGACTGCAATGAACTGATTGTTTTCGAAAATGATATCCAGCTTCATATAACTGCTTAACTGCCGGTGTTATTGATTTTTGTTTTTGCGGATGAACGAGTTGTTCATGAATTTCAGCAGACGTACTTCTTTCTCGTTGAGGAAACGCCACTTGCTGCGGTCCACATTTTTTTTGGTAAGGTTGGCAAACATAACCCTGTCCAATCCTTTTACATCATAGCCCAGGTGTTCAAAAATGCGACGTACGATGCGGTTACGGCCGCTGTGTATTTCAACACCTACGATATGTTTATTTTTCGGGTCGGCATAGCCGGCTGCGTCGGCGGACACAAAGCCATCTTCCAGGGTTACGCCACCCAGGATGGTTTCCAGGTCCTGCTTGGTAACCGGCTTATCCAATGTTACTTCATAGATCTTTTTTACCTCGAAAGAAGGGTGGGTTAATTTTTGCGCCAGCTCGCCGTCATTGGTAAGCAGTAATACGCCCGTTGTATTGCGGTCGAGCCTGCCTACAGGGTACACACGCTCTGGGGTAGCGCCTTTGATCAGGTCAAGCACTGTCTTCCTTCCCTGCGGATCATTGGAAGTGGTGATATAATCTTTGGGTTTGTTCAATAAAATGTAAACGGCATTTTTTTGCAAAAACACCTGCTTGCCTTTCACGATCACTTTGTCTTTGCCGGTAACCTTATAACCCGGCTCAAATACCTTATCGCCATTCACTGTTACTTTTCCTTCCTTGACCAGTTCTGCCGCTTCTCTTCTGCCACAAATACCGGCATGTGCAATGAACTTGTTCAAAGGCATAAGCGCAGCGTCAGTGGTTTGCGGTTTTTGGTCAGGGGTTGTTGAGAGTCGGCTAACGGTTGCAGGCTCTTTTTGCTTTGAATGCCTTATTTTTCTTTCTGCACTATCTTTTGAATCCCGGTCTTTGAACCCTGGCTTTTGACTTTTGATTGTTGACTTTTGATTGCCGGCTTTTGATTGTTGACTTTCATCCTTCTTGCCAGTATCTATTCCGCGCATTTTTTCTATCTTCTTTTTCCTCATTTCCTCGCCTGCGGCTCTTGCATCTGCTTTGATCTTTTTCTTTTCCTGGCGGAAGGCTTCTTTGATGGCGCTGCCTTTTTTCTGGTTGGCAAACTTGCTGAAGTTGTCGGTACGTTTTTGCATGTATGATGTTTTGCTGTTTTTCAACAGGAACTGCGAAGGTAACGAATAAACCCGGGTAAGGAGATAAGCTATATCGCTATACAATCTTTGTAAGGTTCTATAAGTGTCCTTCTTTATTGGCTAATTGTCCGCATGCTGCATCAATATCTTTACCACGGCTCCTTCTCAGCCTTGCATTCACGTGGTTGGATTCAAGGATATCCATGAACTGCTGGATGCCGTCTTCATCCGGCCTGGTAAACTGGAAGGCATCAATGGTATTGTATTCAATGATATTGATCAGATCTGCCGGAACCTGGCGATAGATCTTTGTCAGTTCTTCCGCATCTTTCCGGCTGTCGTTGAGGTCTTTGAACAGGATGTATTCCAATGTGATCTCGTTACCTGTCTGCTTATAGAAATAATTCAGCGCTTCAACCAGTGCTTTGATATTGTTGGATTCGTTGATGGGCATGATCTCATTGCGTTTCTCATCGTTGGCGGCGTGCAGCGACAGCGCCAGTTTGAAACGCACTTTATCATCTCCCAGTTTTTTGATCTGTTTGGCCACACCGGCGGTGGAAACAGTAATCCGGCGCGGGCTCATGAACAGTCCGTCTTCGGCGGTGATCCTTTCAATGGCTTTGAGCACATTATTGTAATTGAGCAGTGGTTCGCCCATGCCCATGAAAACAATATTGGATAATTTCTGGTTATATTCTTTCAGGCTTTGTGCATTGATGAGTACCACCTGGTCGTATATCTCATCGTAAGTAAGGTTCCTTTTACGTTCCATATAACCCGTTGCACAGAATTTGCAACTCAGGCTGCAACCGATCTGTGAAGAAACGCAGGCTGTTTTGCGATCTTCGGTGGGAATGAGTACGCCTTCCACTAAATGATGATCAAATGTGATGAAACGACTTTTCACCGTGCCATCATTGCTGTGTTGTGTAGCATCCACTTTAAGCGCAGGAAGCGAAAAATCATTGCTCAGTTTGGTACGCAGGTCTTTGCTCAGGTTGGTCATATCATCAAAGCTGTGCGCATGTTTCAGCCAGAGCCATTCATGCACCTGTTTCACCCTGAATTTTTTTTCACCAATCTGCTCAAAATAGGCTTCCAGGTCTGCTAAACCTAAATGCCTGATGTTTTGTAACTGCGTATTCATGCCGCAAAGATACCCCCTAACCCCCTGAAGGGGGAATTTTTATGTTACTAACACTATCTTGCGCAACAATTCAATACTTTTTCGCACAATAACTACCTGTATGAAAACCTGTTATGTAATAGATGCCGTAAGAACACCGATTGGCCGTTATGGGGGAAGACTGAGTACCACGAGACCGGATGACCTGCTGGCCCATGTCATCACTGCATTACTGCAGCGTAACCCTGGCATTGATGTCAGGGACATAGAAGACGTGATAGCCGGTGCAGCCAACCAGGCAGGAGAGGACAACCGCGATGTGGCCCGTATGGCTGCATTATTAGCGGGCTTGCCGGTAAGTGTGGGGGGAAATACGGTTAACCGGCTTTGCGCCAGCGGATTGCAGGCAGTCATGGATGCAGCAAGGGCTGTCATGTGCGGGGAAGGCATGCTCTATATTGCCGGCGGTGTGGAAAGCATGACCAGGGCGCCTTTTGTTACTGCTAAAAGCGAGGGGGCATGGAGCAGGAAAACAGAAACGCACGATACCACCATCGGCTGGCGGTTTACCAATAAGAAACTGGCAGCCATGTACCATCCTTTCAGCATGGGGGAAACGGCAGAGCATGTAGCAAAGCGATGGGAGATAAGCAGGGAAGAACAGGACCTGTTTGCTTTGGCATCACAGGAAAAATATGCAGCTGCATTAGCTGCAGATAAATGGGACGATGAAATTGTTGCCGTGGAAATGGTGAACGATAATATGGTGAACTGGTTTGTGCAGGATGAGCATCCGCGACAAACATCCCTGGAGAAATTAGCGGGACTGAAGCCTGCTTTTGCCAAAGACGGAACGGTTACTGCGGGTAATTCTTCGGGTATCAATGATGGCGCTGCTGCCCTGTTGTTAGCTAGTGAAGAAGCGGTGAAATTATTCAACCTGCAGCCTTTGGCAAGGGTGGTGAGTATGGGTATTGCCGGTGTGGATCCTGCCATCATGGGTATAGGACCTGTACCGGCCTCGCAGAAAGCGTTGCTGCGTGCAGGGCTGAAAGTGAACGACCTTGACCTCATAGAATTGAATGAGGCATTTGCTTCACAAAGCATTGCCTGTATGCGAGAGCTTGAATTAGATGATAAAAAAGTAAATGTCAATGGCGGGTCCATTGCATTAGGTCATCCCCTGGGTTGCAGCGGTGCACGCATCTCAGCCACGTTGCTGCATGAAATGCATCGCCGGCAAATGAAATACGGACTCGCCACCATGTGTGTAGGCGTTGGCCAGGGCGCTGCGGTGGTGTACGAAGGTTGTTAGCTTAGCGGTAATAGGTTTCATCTAAGTGAAACAATCCGTCTGCTTTCTGCCAGTACCAGAATTTTTTCCGGTAGATAATGTATTTTCCCCTGGCGCTTTTTGAAACATATCCATCAGGGACATACAATACTTTCGGGGGTATCATTTTAAAACGATAAACTAAGTTTTTCTTCTGATCGGGTGTGAATGACCTTGCGAGCTTTGAATAATTAAGTTTGGCGGCAATGTCGGGCGGCAATTTATCTTTCCAGGTAACAATATTACCTGAGCCATCCACTACAATCATCGGGCTTCCCATGGTAGCGGGTGCAGGCGTCGCAGCAGAATCAACCGGCATGGGAGGATTATTGGGTACGGGCGATACAGGTTTGGGGGGAACAATAACAGTGGGCGGAAGCTTATTTCCGGAGGGATGTGTTTTCCTGCTACAACCGGCAAGTATTAAAACAGCCACAACCGGCAACAGAGATAATTTTCGCATACTCAGGCATTTTAACCGGTTATCAGCTACCGAATACTGTGCCAGAATTATGGTGTAACCCGCTCAGGGTTCACGAAAAAAAATTTACCAACTG
>JBHAFM010000121.1:0-3274 GCA_041856175.1 Sediminibacterium sp. | reverse complement strand
TTTTTTATCCAGAATTTTTTGTTCATCTTATTCAATTTAATCAATGATTTAATAATAGTTCATCACGCAGGGTACCCAGCCGCTCCCTCAGGTGCAGCACCGCATAACGTTTCCGGCTGATCAGGGTGTTGATGGTTTCACCGGTCTGGCTGGCTATCTCCTTAAAGGGAACCCCTTCCAGCTCATTCAAAACAAAAACGTTACGCTGCGCTGCGGGTAATTCGTCTAAAGCATTTTGAAGTGTTTCCCAAAAGAGCGACCGCAGGTATTCTGTTTCCGGGGTGCCGCTGTCATCAAAAAAAAGTTCAGTCCAGTCAAACCCATTCTCTGCATCATACAGGTCATCCAGTAACTCAGGCTTCTTCTTCCGGTTCTTGTCGGTTATTTTGTTGCGCGTTACGGTAAACAGCCAGGCGGTCAGTTGCTCAATAGGTTTGGTATTACCGATCAGCTGGTAGAACACATCCTGCAGGATGTCTTCCGCATCGGCTTCATTACTCACCCGTTTTCGGATAAAGCCCATCAATCGTTTACTGTACGTATTGATGACCTCGGTGATATTAGCTTTACGGGTCTCAGACATGTCTAATGCTATCGTCAGCGTCTTATCCATTGTAAAAAGATAGACGGATATGGGGTACTAATATTTTAAAACTACAGATTTTTGATGGAGGATCGCAGATTTGCGATTTTTGATACAAATTCGCCATCCTAAATCCTAAATCAACAATCCCGCCTTATGGAATTTGGCCGTGTACCTGTAACCGAACTGGATTCGATCAATTTTAGTTTGCCGCCCGAGCCTGCATTCAACCGGCAGGTGTTGCCGGGCAAGCGGGTTGCAGCGCCCAAAGTATACCTTGGTTGTGCAAAATGGGGACGGGCAGAATGGGTGGGGAAGATATACCCGGCCAAAACGAAAGAAAAAGATTTTCTCGACCACTATGTAAAACATTATAACAGCATAGAACTGAATGCCACCCACTATAAAGTATATGACGAGGAAGGCATTGCCAAATGGGCGGCCAAAGCGGCTGGCCGGGATTTTCTGTTTTGCCCAAAAATGTACAAAGGTGTTACACACTTCGGCAGTTTACAGGGAAAGGAATTCATTACCACCGCGTTTTTACAAGGGATACTGGCTTTTAAGCAACACCTGGGCCCTGTTTTTGTCCAGGTAAGCGACAGCTTCACACCGGGCAGGAAAACAGAACTGTTTAATTTCCTGCGCTCGCTGCCAACCGACCTGTCATTCTTTCTTGAAGTGCGGCATCCCGGCTGGCTTGCCGATGGTCCTGTTAAGGAAGAGCTGTTCCATACACTCAGGGAAATCAATATGGGGGCCGTTATCACCGACACCAGCGGCAGGAGAGATTGCGCACACATGCACCTTCCCGTACCTAAGGCATTTATCAGGTATGTAGGCAATAGCCTGCATGCGACTGATTATACAAGAGTGGATGAGTGGATCGGGCGGATGAAATACTGGTTAGACCAGGGCTTGCAGGAATTGTACTTTTTCATGCACATGCATGATGAAGCGTATTCACCCGAACTGACTATTTACTTAGTTGACAAGCTGAATGCAACCTGCGGACTCCATCTTGTCAAACCAACTTTTGTACAACCCTCTTTGTTTTAACGGATTTCGTATAGTTCTTCCCACCTGGTGGTATAACGTGGACTTCTTAATTCCTGCCTCATTTTCCAATTACGTGTGGTGCCGGAGGAAGCAAATTTTACCACATCGTCACGCATGGCGAAGTTTACATTATCCATCGTGCTCATGAGCAAGCGGCCGTTGTTTTTTTCAGCGGGCGAAAACAGGTTGCCCTGTATGGAACTATCCGGAACAATACCGCTGAGCATTACCCCTGCCTTTTTATAGATGCGCCCTTTTTCATACAGCCGTTCTACCAGTCCCACTGCGGGCTTGATGAGCTCTTGTGTCAATGAAGTAGCCAGCGGCAAGGTAACATGACTGCTGATGGTGGGCCCATGCCTGAAGTAAGTAGTATGCGATTCCTCTTTTGGAACCACAAATACACTGATCACTTTTGCAGCGCCGTGCTGCCGTCTCAGTTTTTCCGCTGCGCGGGAAGTATAAGTGGCGATGGCCTCTTTAATATCCCTGATATCAGATACCGGCGAACCGAACATGCGGGTGGTGGCAATCATTTTTTTGTTAAGGAGTTCAGCTTCCATTGCGATGCTTGCCATACCCTGCAGTTCGCGCAACAGCCTTGTTCCTGTTACGCCGCCTAAATTTTTATGTGCCCAGGCTATGTCTTTCCTGCTGAGGTCAAGCCCGGTGTCGATGCCCATCCGCCTCAACTTATAAGCGTACTGGTAACCAACACCCCAGATGTCTTCGATATCAGTTTTGATCAATGCCTGTTCTATTTTCCTGGGCGTATCCAGTACCAGCACACAGTTGGTAGCTGCCTTGTGTTTTTTTGCCAGCCGGTTAGCCACTTTACTCAGCACTTTGGTGGGTGCTACACCAATTGATACGGCAATGCCCGTCCATTGTTCTACAGTTTCGCGTATATGCAATGCTGTTTGGTGCAGGTCTTCTGCAGGTACATGGCTGAGATCAAGGAAAGCTTCGTCCACCGAATAGACTTCCACAGAACCGGGTGGCAGCAACATGCGGAGGGTTTCCATGACCCGCCAGCTCAGGTCGCCATAAAGGTTGTAGTTGGAAGAAAAGGTAGCCACACCATATTTTTCTATCAATGGCCTTGCTTTAAAATAGGGGCCCGCCATTTCCACTCCTAATTGTTTGGCTTCATCGCTGCGCGAGATGATGCATCCGTCGTTATTGCTCAGTACCACCACCGGTTTGTTCTTAAGATGTGGCTTGAACAAACGCTCGCAGGAACAATAAAAACTGTTACAGTCGACAATGGCTTTCATGATTTGTTGTTTCTTCTTAGTCTTCCCTGCTCTGAAGAGCAGGGCAAGAGAGCAGGGCAAAAGAACTATTTCTTTTCTCTCACTTTTGACCCGCTCTTTAGAGCGGGTGTATTGTATAAACTACCACCCCCCATGGCATATATTCGGAGAACTCATCTACCTGTATATCGCCGTAGCGTTTGTTCTCCGCAAGGAGAGTAACGCCCCTGATCTGTGTATGTAATCTTCTTACCAATAATTCTCCGTTCAGGATGACAACAATAATTTTCCCGCTGACTGGTTTGATACTGCGATCCACAATCAGCACATCACCGTTGTAAATCCCCGCGCCGATCATGGCATCGCTGTTCATGCG
>JBHAFM010000120.1:0-2986 GCA_041856175.1 Sediminibacterium sp. | reverse complement strand
TGCTGCTCAGAAAGTAACGCCGCCGCCTCCTCCGCCCCAAAACCTGCGCCGGTTGCTAAAGCTGCACCAAAGCCCGCTACACCTATTGCTAAAGCTGCACCTCCTCCCCCTCCCGCGCCAGCTGCAAAACCAGCTCCTGTTGCAAAACCCGCCGCACCTGCCGTTGATAATACGGGTAATAAAATAGTCGGTACAGATGACAAAGGTCGTACCATTTATGAAGGCCCAAGAGGCGGAAGGTACTATATCAATAAAAACGGGCATAAAGAATACATTAAACATTAAAAAAGATATACATTAACAGCAGATATAACCAACTATAAGCTTTGAGAAACTGAGATTTTCTATTGTATCATCATCTGTTAAACCATCAAAACTTAAAACCATGTCAGACTTTAAAGACTCATTGGAAGAAAAAGCCAATGAACTGAAAAAACAAGCAGCGGGCAAACTGGAAGAATTAAAAAGCAAATCCGGGGAATGGAGTGGAGAATTGAAAGAAAAAGCCGGGGAGGTGATGGATCATATTAAATCGGGAGAGATTAAAGAAGACCTGTCTCATTTAAAAGATGAAGCAGGAGAAAAAATAGAAGAACTGAAAGATAAAGCCAAAGGATTCTGGAATAAACTTATCGGCAAATAATCCTGTACTGTTAGGTCAGGTAGTAGCTACTACGCATTCAAGCCCTTGTAAATAAAACATTTGCAGGGGCTTGTGTATTATATAATATACATATTTTATTCATGTTTTTCTTATTGTAACTTTAAGAATCCCCCCTCATCTAAAATACTGCTTATGACCTCATCTGCTGCTGTGCGTCATACTATGGGACTGCTGTTATTTGTATTTTTTACGATAGCAGGCAATGGACAGGACGCTACAATAAAAGGAAAAATTTCAGGCGATGGCAATGCACTGGCCGGAGCAACGATTACAGCAGGCGCAAAAAATGTGCTTGCAGATGCCAACGGCTCATTTTCACTAACCCTGAAAGCAGGTGCTCATTCGATTCATGTTTCTTATGTAGGCTATAAGAGCATGATAAAAAAAATCTCACTGAAATCAGGAGAAAGTGTAATGCTTGATTTTTTCCTGGAGCGAAGTGAATCCCAAAATTTAAATGAAGTGGTGGTACTGGGCTCAAGGTCCCGCTTCCCCCGGACCAATACATCAACACCGGTTCCGGTAGATGTTTTCTCTGCAGCAGAACTCACGGCAACAGGGCAGGTAGAGCCTACGCAGATGCTGAACCTGGTAGCGCCATCTTTCAACTCGTCGCGCCAGACCATTTCTGACGGTACCGATCACATTGACCCGGCTACGATCCGCGGATTGGGTCCCGATCAGGTACTGGTGCTGATGAATAGCAAACGCAGGCACAATTCTGCACTGATCAATATCAATGGAACCGTTGGCCGCGGGTCCGTGGGTACCGACCTGAACTCATTACCGGTATCGGCTATTGACCGTATTGAAGTGCTGCGCGATGGTGCTTCTTCCCAATATGGTTCCGATGCCATTGCCGGTGTGGTGAATGTGGTATTGAAACGATCAAAAGGTACCACCATCACTTCCCAGATAGGGCAACAATACAAAGGCGACGGAAAAATAGCCCAGCTGGGCATCTACCATGGATTCAATATTAAAAAGGGATACCTGGGCATCGCTGCCGATCTCAGGTACAGGGGCGCCACCAACAGGGCGGGTTATTATACCGGCCCGGTTTATGTGAACTGGAATGTAGGGAGGAACAGTGGTGAGTCCGATGCCGATTACATAGCACGACGCACTGCATTGTACAACAGGGACCAGGACTCCGTTAGCAAATACGGATTTGACCGGAACAATAATATGGCTATTGGTAATTCCCTTGTTCGCAATGCAGGACTGATGGTCAACGGCGGATTTAATTTTGACAAGCAGACTGAATTTTATTACAGCGCCGGTATCAGTTACCGCAAAGGAGAAGCCGCCGGTTTTTACCGGTACCCTTTTCAAAAATCACAGGTTATTTCTGAATTGTATCCCAACGGATTCCTGCCGCAAATACTTTCGGAGATCTGGGATAAATCGGTTATGGCCGGTATCAGGTTCAATACCCATCAGTGGGCATGGGATGTCAGCAATACCTTTGGCGGCAATTCCTTCCGTTTTGATGTAGCCAACTCCAACAATGCTACACAGTATGCGTTGAAGGCCAGTGCACCTACCCAATTTTATTCCGGTACGCTGGGTTTCAATCAGAATACTTTCAATGTGGATGTATCGAGAGACCTCGGTGCGGCCATGGGAATGGAGCGTGTCAACCTTGGCCTGGGTGCAGAATGGCGCGCTGATTTTTATAAGATCGCAGCAGGAGAAGAAGCTTCCTGGAAAAACTATGATCCTGCTTCCGGTAAAGCCGGTGGTGCACAGGTATTTCCCGGCTACCAGCCCGCTAATGAAGTGAATGCGAGCCGGAATGTGCTGGGAGCGTATGTAGATCTGGAATCTGATATCACGCACAGGTGGCTGGCAGATATTGCTGCCAGGATAGAGCATTACAGTGATTATGGAACCAATATCGCGGCCAAACTGGCGATGCGGTACAAACTGAGCGATCTGGTCAGCCTGCGGGGAGCTATCAGCAACGGGTTCAGGGCGCCGTCGATCCATCAGCGTTATTTCAGTGCTGTATCCACTTTGTTTGTGAATGTAGGAGGAACGCTGACACCCAGGCAGGTAGGAACTTTCCGCAACAACAGCGATGTTGCACAGGCATTTGGCATCCCGCCGCTGGATGCTGAGACATCAGTGAACGGAAGCCTGGGCATAACGCTCAGGCCAGCGAATAATTTTTCTGTTACGTTGGACGCTTACTATATCCGGATCGACAACCGCATTGTCTATACCAGCCAGTTCAACCGCAGCAGCCCCGTTGTCAATGCCATCCTTACACCTTATCCCGATGTCAATGCAGCGCAGTTCTTTACCAATGCAGTAAAT
>JBHAFM010000119.1:0-7094 GCA_041856175.1 Sediminibacterium sp. | reverse complement strand
GATACACTTTTCTATAGTAATGGACTGATGATACTGAACAAAGTATCAGTGAACCCGGCGGAACAAAAAGCCAAATATGAAGCGGGGGAGACTGCATTGTTTCTCGACATGACCGTTATTGCAAAAGATGGCCGCCGTTATCCTGCCATGCCAGGGATTGCTCTAAGGGGACAGGATTTGCGTACTATTACAGACACGGTTCGTTCACAAAGCTTAGTATTGAAATTCAATAAGGTGGCAGACCAGGGAGCAGGAAAATTGGAAATAGGCGTAAAGGAAAGTGGCGCTATTACCGACCTGATCACCCTGAAAGTATATGAATTCCCGATGATCAATATCCTGTGGTTAGGCGTTTTAGTCATGGTAACCGGCCTTATTATGTCTATCGTCCAGCGCCTGAAGACCGGCCGCAAAAACCTCAGGGTAGCATCGTCGCACTCCTGAAGTCATTCCGTTATTGAGAAATTGTTAAACGAGGGTTACTTTTTTGACCGGGCAGCATTAATCAATGGATTATAGTCTATTTTTAAGTCAGGTGAAGCACCCCGGATCAAATATTACCCTGTTGCTGGCACTGTTCCTTTCTTTGGCATCGGTGCAGCAAACCCATGCGCAATCGAATGGCAGGGGCCCTTATGATACGGTAAAAGTATATGCATTCATTACACAGACGGGCGATACCATACCCGGCAGCTATCTTCCCAATGTACAGGTGACAGGAATATTGACCCGCCAGTGGCGGAACTACTGGGCCAACTGGACGAGGTTGCGTAATGCAGTATACGTTACCTATCCCTATGCAAAAGCAGCGAGCCGCATCATGAATGAGATCAATGCGCAATTGGGGCATGTAGCAGATAAAAAGCAGCGTAAAGCAATCATCAGGTCAAAGGAAAGGGAGTTAAAGAAAGAATTTACCGATAAGCTTACCCAGTTATCTATTTACCAGGGTAAGGTACTGATGAAACTGATCAATCGGGAGACCGGCAATAATTGTTACGAGATCATTGACGAATACAAAGGTTTCATCAGCGCGGCATTCTGGCAAGCGGTTGCTATTGTCTTCGGCAGTAACCTGAAACAGAGCTATGAGCCATCGGGTAAAGACGCAGAGATGGAACAGATCGTCAGGGACGTAGAAAAAATGTACGGCTACGCCAGGGGATAACCGCTTTATTAATAATGACTCAGGTAATTGAGCGTTACAGGCACTTGTTCATTCACCCTGTTGCTTTCATCTTCTATATAATAGTTTTCGATCACAGATTTTTTAGCTGCTTTAAATATCGCCGGCAGGTTGATCTGCCCTGTTCCCAATGCCACATCGTTATTACTGTCAGTAGAACCAGTATTGTTACCCGCTATTCCTTTTTTAAGATCCTTCAGGTGCATCAGCTTAAACCGGTTGCTATATTTTGTAAGCAATGCAGCAGGATCAGCACCGCCATGGTGGGCCCATAAAATATCTAATTCAAAACTGACGTAGTTCGGATTTGTGCTTTTAGCGATGAGATCAAATAGTGTTCCATCTTCATAAGGCTGAAACTCATACCCGTGATTGTGGTAGCAGAACACTAAGTTGTATTGCTCTTTCAGCAGTTTGCCAAAAGTGTTGAAGTCATTGATGGCTTTGTGGGCATCATCTGCTGTAAAAGCGCCCTGGTGTGGTATCCAAGCTACCCTTACAAAAGAAGCGCCCAGGGTCTTGGCATTCAGGGCCACTTCGGCGGGCTTGTTCAACATATCCGGGTAACTCACACCAAAGGAAGTGCATTTCATTCCACGTTCATCCAGCATTTGTTTTATCTCAGCGGCGGTTTTGCCAAACAGGTTAGAAAACTCCATATTAGTGACCCCGAGATTTTTGATGGTATCTAAAGTGGCTGCCATATTTTTTGCCAGGCTATGCCGGTAAGTAAAAGAGACCATTCCGGGCTTATTCTTTTGGAACAGGCCGTTTTTCTGGGCATTTGCCGTAAAAATGGTGCAGGTAAACATTAGCAAGGTGCTGTACAAAAGGAGCGACTTTTTCATATATGGTCTTGTTTGTGGCATTTATCGTGATAAAGCAATATCGATGATTAAATATGCGGACAATTTCTGATGAAAAGTATGCAAGGGGAGGATTTAGATGCAAAAATCTACGGAATCGTTTGCGTACGGAACGAGTATATCCGCGGTGTTTACCGGTATTTCTCGAGCAGGTTGATAAATGCCTTCCGTGAGATCATTTTAGCGCCAAGGCTTTCGAGGTGTTCGGTATATACCTGGCAATCGATCAGTACCACGCCCTCCTGTTGCAATTGTTTCACATACTGGATGAATGCAAATTTGCTGGCATTGCTCACTTTGCTGAACATGCTTTCACCAAAGAAAAGTTTACCCATCCTGATACCGTATAGTCCGCCGACAAGCGTTCCATTGTCCCATGCTTCGGCACAATGTGCAATGCCAAGCTGGTGTAATGCATTAAAAGAAGCTTCCAGTTCATCGGATATCCAGCTTCCTACTTGGCCTTTTCGTTGCAATGATTTACAGGCGTTGATCACAGATGCAAAAGCAGTATTTGTGCTGAATTGGAAACGTTTTTTCCTTGCCAGCACCTGCATGCTTTTACTTTCTTTCAGTTCTTCCGGGAACAATACAAATCGTGGATTGGGACTCCACCAGAGCGGTGTGTCGCCATCATACCAGGGAAATATACCACTCCGGTAGGCTAATAACAGCCGTTCAATACCCAGGTCGCCACCCATCGCCAGCAAGCCATCTTCCAGCGCTTCTTTAACGGGAGGGAACCATAAGGCAGTAGTTAGTGCGTGAAGGGGCATAAAGAATTGGAGAAAACTATCTTAAAATCCTACATCATAAATCATACATCCGTAAATCCTACATCCCGCATCATACATCCACAATCGCCTCAATCGTGGCTCCAATACCCCGGTCGGTAATGGCATCACACATAGGCTTGAGGGTTTCATAATCGCCTTTTTTAACGCCGTATTTGCCTTTGAAGTGGATGAGGAGAGCGGATTGTTCTGCTTGTTCCTGGGTGTGACCGCAAACGGCGATCAGGGTCTCAATCACCCATTCAAAAGTATTCACTTCATCATTCCACACAATGAGGTTATATGGCTGGGCAGTCTCTGTTAATACATCGTGTTCAGCTGATTCCCATGGGCGGGTAGCTTCATTATAAAGGGGGCGAATCATACAGCAAAGTTAAATAATGCCGGCAATCAGCTAAAGCAAAAATTACAAACTGCTGTTAATCTGTCGTTACCATAATGCCCTGCCCTGGTAAAAGTCCAATATTTTCACCCTTAACAGGTAATCGTATTTAGCGCTGATAAAATTGGCATTGGCCCTATCTGAATTATTTTTAGCGGTCATGTATTCTACAGAGCTGTTCACGCCTGCGTTAAAACGTGCTTCTGCTGTATGAAACGATACGATACGATAAAATCGGCTACCTGTCCGGCTAATGTGTGGTAATGCTCCAGCGCGGTATTCATATTGATGTAAGCCTGGTCTATCGCCTGTTTCAATTGTGTTTTAGCTGTTTGCGCTTCAAACACGGTGCGTTTTTCCAGTATCTGCGCCCGGTTCACACGGCTTCTGGCCTGTAACCCGTTGATGATCGGAAACTGCAAACCGATGCTGACAGATGAATTGAGATTATTCTTCCATTGATCGCCATAAGAGATCTTTTGGCGATGATAATTATTCTGCGGCGCAAATAGGGTACTTTATTATTAGGAGAGGAATGGTTGAATTCATAACTTTTTTCCATCAAAGACAAATGTATATGAAATACTAAAACTTTTCCCGGGGCAGTAAAGCTCAAGACACTTGCAACCTTCCTAAATTTTTCACTCGGAAAGGTGAAAGAAAAATAAGGCCTGGCTAAACTCGTCAAGCCTTATTTTATTAGGCGGTTCTCCGATCAGTTGATCTCGATCATCCTCGGGCCTTTTTGTTTTGCATGCTCCTGTTTTGGGATCGTTAGTAAGAGAAGACCATTGTCGTATTTGGCCACGATCTCTTCAGCCTTCACCACTTCTTTGGGAAGAATAAAACTTCTCGTAAAATGCTGGTAGCTGAATTCCCTGCGGCTATAGCCTTCTTCCTTCTCATTTTGCTCATTTTCCCTTTGTGAGGAAATAGTTAGGGTGTTACCTTCAAGGGTGACTTTGAAATCTTTTTTCTCCATCCCGGGTGCAGCCATTTCCACCTTGAAGCTGTCGGTGTCTTCACGGATATTTACCAGTGGCACGGTGGTGCTGGTTGAAGAAAAATTACTGTTGCCCCAGTTAAAAAGTTCGCGGTTAAATAGATCGTCGAACAGCGCAGGGAGTACAGGAAATCCGGTCCCGCTCCTTTTGATGAGTGTCATGATAACCTCCTTTTTACAAGTTAAACAATAAATGACTCTCTGGGTGTAAATCAACCGGCGTTCCTGTGCCTGGTACTGCGAAAAAATTTCAGATTTTGTGTCATTTTTTCTGCTAGAGCGCCACATAAATATGAAAAGTTGACCGGATCAGGAAGGAGCATGTACATAACGGCACCTGTTTTGTAAATGAAGAAAATGTATGGAGACTGTATTTTATTTGTTATTAAGGTGCAGGACACCCAATGGGTTTGAAAATTTCGCACGCTTCGAGTTGGGATGCGATCGTGAATTTGCCTATTCCGTATTCAGTGAATTGGAAGGTACAACCGATACCCGGGAAGGTGACTCCATTACGATGGAATTGGTTGAAACGAAAGGAGGATTGCCGTTTAACCTGAAGATAGTCAGTTGTACACTTGATCAACTTGGATTTAATTGCCGCCAGCTTATAAAAGAAATCTTTAAACGGACGATTCTTATATAATGCTTTGCATGATAGACATCCTATTACCGTTGTTCCTCTGTGAATCAGACGCTGATTTTTCCTGCTTTTCCAGGCTTTAATTTCTCTTTCTCTTTTGCGTGCAGTTTCTTCAGTTGCAAAATGCTCAATGTATTGAAGTGTCCAATCACCTGCATGCCCCTTAAAATCATTGTGATTAGTATTATGCCTGCGAATGCGTTGATCCATTAGATCAGCGGTTAACCAATGTAAAACTGATCTCTTAGTACGGAATAAAGAATATAGACCTTGAAAATAGGCAAAAAAATAACCCCGAAAGAAAATCTGTCGGGGTTATCCTGTGGGAGCACACGGGTTCGAACCGCGGACCCTCTGCTTGTAAGGCAGATGCTCTAAACCAGCTGAGCTATGCTCCCTTATTGTGTTTGGGAGTGCAAAAATAGGGGCTACAGGATAACTGCCAAAAAAAATGTCCCTTTTTTTAGAAATTAATTGAACTGCAACGCCGGTAACCGGTATTGCTGGCTGTCATACAAGAACAATTCTTCTATTTCGTAAGTCCAGTATTTATACAGCGGCGACTTGCTCAGGTACCTGTCAGCATCAGCTTTATCCTCAGTATTGAGCGTGATCCAGCAGGTCTGGCTTTCCATGCTTACTGCATAGCTGTCAATGATACCTTTATTCAATAGAAAGTTAATGTAAGTGCGATGCGGCGGAACCAATGTCATAAACTGATCGTCCATCGTAAACCTGATTATTGCCTGAAACTTTTTCATACCCGTCTGTTTTACAAAATTAGTAATACAATATCCGTGCTGTATATGCTCAAATGGCAAACTGGCAACCCGGTACTAAAATGACTGTAGTTATTACAGTAATTTACGATTAAAAAAGATCATATATACTACCCCTCACTGGCCACGGTTAAAAATAACAAAGGGCACCCCGTTTCCGGTTTGCCCTTGTTTTTTTACCCTGCTGCATAAAAACTTTGAAAAAACTGTTCCGATACTTGCACTAATATGACTGGCAGTATAATGCTTGGTTTAAAGCAGCAGGATAATTTCAGCTATTTTTAAGGTAAACCGTTTAATGGGTGATCAACCTGGCTATCCTGCCATTATTGCCGGCTAAGTAAACAGTGTTTCCCTTTTTACTTTTCTGTACCACATGATAGCTTTCCTTAGAAAATAGCTGCCAGTTCATGCCACCATCCGTGGAAACGTCAATACCAGAAGTACCGCAGCTGATTAGTTTCTGTTCATCTATGTAACAGACGCCTGACCGGTAGCCGTGGGGCGGAGTATAGGGGACCGACATTTTAACGCCTTCCTGCTGAAAGGACAGCAGCACGCAATTCTTACCACTGGCCGTATCTTTTGTAAAATCACCTCCCACCACTACTGCTTTACCTGAAGCCTGACTGACAGCAATAGAATTAGCGCCGGTGCTTTCTTTCCCCTGTACAAGGGGGATGGAGTCTTTATGGAAAAAACCCGTCCACAGGTTTGACCTGGTGCCGCCGGAAACAAACAGGATGGCATAGGCGTTGTTCAGGCTGGTAAGTTTGATATTGGTGCCGCTGGACGCAAAAAAAGCCTCACCGGAAACCAGTTCGGGGAAGGAGCTGGTGTTCACCTTTTCCCAGTGTTCTCCGCCGTCATAGGTGCGTGCAAAGAAAGTCCTGTTGTTGATAGGATCGCCTATAACAATGCCTGTCTGCTCATTGATAAAATCCATAGCGTCCAAGAACATACCCCTGGTACTGTCCTCAAATACTTTATTCCAGCTCTTACCGCCATCCCTGGTTTTCAGTATGACAGCCGGTTCGGCAATACCCATAATGATGGCGGTGTTTTCATCAAATGCCTCAATGTCCCTGAAATCCCTTTTTTCATAACCGGGAACCGTCATCCAGTCCCAAGTCGCGCCACCGTCAACAGACTTTGCTACGGCGCCTCCGGTGCCACTGGCCCAGATGACCTGATCGGTTACAACGCTGAGTCCGCGTATGCTGACTTTCCTGCCGGATTCCAGCACTTGCAGGGCAGGAGGTTGTGCTGGTGAAGGGAGTACGGCCAAAAGGCAAATTACCGAAGATAGTATGCTTATCAACCGCATAGGGATTACATTTTTGGCAACTAAATTAATCAATTAGACAAGATCCCATGCAGGCAGTTGCTTTAATCCACTGTCTGCCATAAACCAGTAGTCATTAATAAATAGTATATGTAT
>JBHAFM010000118.1:0-11485 GCA_041856175.1 Sediminibacterium sp. | reverse complement strand
TAATACGGCTGCTTCAATCGGCATCAGTTACCTGCGTATCAGTATTGGGTCATCCGATTTAAGCAGTGCTGTTTTCAGTTATGATGATTTATTAACCGGAGAAACCGATCCCGCTCTTTCCCGCTTCAGCCTATCGCTCGACACAACAGATCTTATTCCGGTCCTAAAACAGATATTGTCCATTAATCCGAATATTAAAATCATGGGATCACCCTGGAGCCCGCCGGTATGGATGAAAGACAATGGAAGCAGCATAGGAGGAAGCCTGTTACCACAATACTATGGTGTGTACGCAAAATATTTTGTTAAGTATATTCGGCAGATGAAACTGCTTGGTATTCGCATAGATGCAGTAACGCCACAAAATGAACCCATGCATGGCGGTAATAATCCAAGTATGGTAATGACTGCTATCCAGCAGGCAGATTTTATTAAGAACTATCTTGGTCCGGCTTTCAGAGACGCCGGTATTGATACGAAAATAATTATCTGGGATCATAATTGCGATAATGCAGCATATCCCATCACCGTACTTAACGATAAGGATGCAAAACAGTTTATTGACGGCACTGCCTTTCATTTATATAATGGAGATATCAGTGCACTCTCTGCTGTGTATGATGCGCATCCTGACAGAAATCTGTATTTCACCGAACAATGGACAAGCAGCGAGGGTAGTTTTGATGGTGACCTGAAATGGCATGTTAAGAATGTTGTCATTGGTTCTTTGCGTAACCACAGCCGGGTGGCCCTTGAGTGGAACCTGGCCAATGATCCTGCATTCAGGCCTTTTACCCCGGGTGGGTGTACCAAATGCAAGGGTGCATTGACCATTTTTGGTTCTTCAATTACGCGCAATGTGAGCTATTATATCATTGCCCATATTTCAAAATTTGTTCCCGCCGGATCAGTGAGAATGGGGAGCAATATTCAGGGCAACCTGCAGAATGTTTTCTTTAAAACGCCGCAGGGAAAAAAAGTAATGTTGGTATTGAATGAGGGAACCAATACTGCATCATTTAATATCAGGCATAATGGTAAATGGATAACCTCAAGCCTTGCGGGAGGCGCTGTTGCCACTTATAACTGGTGAAAATAATGCTGCAATAACTGTTGTTTGAAGGACATGCTAATGAATATCGAACGGATAATATATAGTGTTATTGTATTTTCTTTTTTAAGCTGCGCCAAGCAGAGAGAAAATATAACACCACCTGCTCCGGCGGCGGCCGATTTTATCATGACGGACTGGTCGGTAGATAAGATGGGTGGAAGCACGTCATACAGCAACGTATCGCAAAATCCGGCCGTGAGGTTACAATTTTCAACCTCAATCAAACGCGGCAGTGCAACCGCCGCAATCAGTTTAAAAGAAAGCGCAGGAACGGCATTGAATATTAATGTATCGTTTGGGAACGGCGACAGTGTGCTTATTATTCAGCCTGCAAACTCCCTGCAATACTTAACGCATTATGAACTGTCTGTATCCGGCGCTTTAAAGGCGGTACAGGGAGGCCATTTAGCCGCAGATGCAAAAATAAACCTGTACACTAAATTAGATTCTGCACAGAAGTTTCCTGCCCTTTCAGATGAAGCATTGCTTACGCTTGTGCAACAGCAGACATTCAGGTATTTCTGGGACTTTGCTCACCCGGTAAGCGGTTTGGCAAGGGAAAGAAACACCTCAGGGGATGTGGTAACATCGGGTGGATCAGGATTTGGCATCATGTGTATTCCAGTGGCAATAGAAAGAAGTTTTATCACCCGGGATGCCGGACTGGGCAGGATGCAGACGATCGTTGCATTCCTGAAAAATAATGCCCGGAAGTTTCATGGCGCTTTTCCGCATTGGCTTAATGGCAATACAGGCGAGGCAATACCATTCAGTACAAAAGATGATGGTGCAGACTTGGTCGAAACCTCTTACCTGGTCATGGGCTTATTAACAGCAAGACAATACTTTAACGGCACCGCTTTGGCAGAATACAAACTGAGGGAAGATATCAATAACATTTGCAACCAGGTGGAATGGAATTGGTTTCAGAAAAATAACGAACCGGTATTGTATTGGCACTGGAGCCCGGTTTATGGCTGGGATATGAATATGCCCATTCGTGGTTGGAATGAAGCATTGATCACTTATATACTTGCAGCTTCTTCCACAACATATCCGATCTCCAGAACGGTATACGATACCGGCTGGGCACAGAACGGAGCGATGCGGAATGGCAATACCTATTATAATATTTTACTGCCATTGGGTGGACCTATGGGTGGACCGCTCTTTTTTAGTCATTATAGTTTCCTGGGCATCAATCCCTTTGGTTTGAATGACCAGTATGCCAACTACCAAATCCAGGTCGTGAACCACGCAAAGATCAATTTTGAATACTGCAAAGCAAACCCCCGGCAGAAATTCGGGTATAGTCAATGGTGTTGGGGACTTACAGCCAGCGATATACCGGGTGGTTATGCTGCCAGCTCACCCCTTAATGACCTGGGTGTTATTGCCCCTACTGCAGCACTTTCGTCTATGCCGTTTACGCCTGTTGAATCCTTGCAAACACTCAGGTTCTTTTATTATACACTGGGTGATAAAATATGGAAGAACTATGGGTTTACAGATGCTTTCAATATGTCTGTACCCTGGTTTGCCGATTCATTCCTTGCAATAGACCAGGGGCCTGTGGTATTGATGATAGAGAACTACCGGACAAAGCTTTTATGGAACCTGTTTATGAGTTGCCAGGAAGTGAAAGCAGGAATGCGGAAATTGGGTTTTACAGGACCGGGTCTGTAAAAGATCTTTCAGGATTTCCTTAATTAGCGCCAAAATACCATACCCACCAGATAAAGAATAATTGCAACGGAACCCTGAACCACAGGTAATTGATGCCTGCTCCCTCTTTTGTACCGCTTTGATAATCTACTTTATTGGCTGCAGCATAAATATTGGCTGGCAATAGCAGCATAAAGAATACGATCAATAATGATGAAGTGCGCAATCGCTCCTGTGGCAATAAAAGTCCTGCTGCAGCAAGGATCTCTATTAAACCTGTGACATAAACTAAGAATGTTTTAAAAGGGATGATACCCGGTATCATCATCGCCATCCCCTTTGTATACACAAAATGACCGATAGCAGTAAATAACAGCATGGTTGCCATTGCAATATTGCCTGCCAGAATAATATCTGCCTGGCCATTTGCCAGCTTTGTTACCAATAGAGTAACAAAGAATGATGCGATCAGAACAATTAGCGGTTTCATTATGTTGTATTTTAATTATGTGTAACAATCCGATCGGTAAAATGTTGCAATGCCATCAGGGATTTTAAAGAAATTTGTTATCAGAAAAGACTTAACTTCATTATTCATTACTGAAAACCCGATTGCACCAGAGCCAGCTCATATATGAGGAAGCAAAACTGATTTCATTGCTTGCACAAGGCAGTGAATATGCATTTCAGCTCTTGTACGACCGTCATCGGAACCGTATTTATCAAACTGCCATACGTTACCTCAAATCCCCTTTACTGGCACAGGAAGTGGTGCAGGATGTTTTCCTGAAATTATGGTTTGAAAGAACAAATATAAAGGAAGACCAGTGTATGGAAGCCTGGCTTTATACCGTTGCAAAGAACAACCTCATCAACCGGTTGAAAAAGATTGCCAGGGAATGGAAGGCGATTGACGGACTGAAACTTATAACGAAAACTTCTATTGATAATACTGCCTACAAAGTTCAGGAATCACATTATAACGAACTTTTGCAAAAAGCAATACAGGGCTTGCCCGAGCAACAACAGAAAGTATTCCAATTGGCTCGTTATGAGCGGCTTACCTATATCCAGATTGGAGAAAGAATGGGTATTTCCCCGCTTACCGTAAAAACACATATGGCACGTGCCCTGGCTCATATTAAAACCTGTCTTTCCCTGCATGGGGAATTGTTGCCGGTACTTATGCTAGGCTTTTTGCCTTATTTTTTCTGATGCTTGTACTCCTGCCTCCCGTTTGCGTTGTATAATATAAGGAACGGGCCATTAACCTCCGTTTGCTTGCGTATGAATAAGGCCGACCGCTTTCATTACCTGCTTAGTCAATATGTTGCCGGTACCATATCCACCGTGGAGCACGAAGAATTATTCGGCTTATTGTCCACTCATGCATACGACACACTGTTAGACCAGCACATTCAGCACGACCTGTCGGAGGGTGAAAGTGATCAACATGCCGACCTGCCTCCCCACATTGCACAGGAAATTATCCGGAATATCTTTTCTTCAGAAAAGAGTACGGCTGACATGTTGCCGCCTCAAAAACACGTACTCCACATCTGGCGCTGGGTTGCAGCTGCCTCAGTTATTTTAATTGCAGTTACGGTTTACTTGTTTTCACCGGCTTATCATAAGATAAGCCATAGTTCATTCACATCTTTTATACCTGAAAATGACCTGATCCAAAAGAACAATACAGATACGGAACAACTTGTTTTGCTCAATGATGGCAGCAAGGTTGTTCTGAAGCCACAAAGCTCCATTCATTACCCTGCTGCGTTCACTGCCGGAAGCCGGGAAGTGTACTTAGAAGGAGAAGCATTTTTCGAGGTGGCTAAAAATCCGCAAAAGCCATTCTTTGTTTTTTATAATACAATTGTTACAAGGGTGCTGGGTACCAGCTTCACTATTAATACCAATGCAAAAACAGGTAACCTGGAAGTGTCAGTTAAAACAGGAAGGGTGCAAGTGTATGAAAATGACCAGATACTGGCATCGGCGCACCAGGGTAAGGGGGTTATTGTTACACCCAATCAGCGGGCGATTTATAAAACAGAGAAAAGAGTTTTTGAAACAACGCTTGTAGAAACCCCATTGCCGGTTGCTAATAATGAACAAGGGCATGAAAGCGTTGGCAGCATGCAAAGTCCTGGTTTTGTGTATGATCAGGAAAAGCTGAGAGACATATTTACCCAACTGGAAGCAGCGTATGGTATTGAGATTGTGGTGGAAAATACCAACCTCTATAATTGCGTCTTTACAGGTGATGTTTCTGTACACGACTTGTTTACCAAACTTAAAATAATCTGCCTGACTACCAACTCTACCTTTGAGATCAATGGAACGAAGATACTTGTCAGGGGGAAGGGGTGCAATTAATTACCGAAAAACCAAAAAACAACCTTATGAATAAAATAAACTATCCACCCTGATAATCTGTAAGCAATAGCGCTTCTGCATGGACCGCTTAAAAAAGTAGAGCCGGTTGTGGTGGTGCACAACCAGCTCCGTAAGCTTTTTTGAAGCTCCTGTTTTCGTCCCAAAACATTGTTGAACAAAAACATAACAAATCTATGAAAAAAAAGCAACTGCTGGTTGCTTCAATCCTGATTGCCATGAGAATTACTGCTGTACAGATAGTCTTTTCTATTGTATTTACCAGTTCTCTTTATGCCAACGAAGCAAGTAGTCAAACCGTTCTGCAAAAATATTTCAGCATTTCTGTAGAAAACGTACAACTTAAAAAAGTCATTACAGCCATTCAGCAACAAACCAAGGTCAAGTTTACATTTAGTTCCAATACCATCAACACTGAAAAGAGCATTACCTATACAGCCAGGAACAAGAGGATCATCGATTTCCTGGACGAGGTATTGAGGCCGTGGGACATTGGCTATCAGGTGATCAATGACCGGGTTATCCTCTTTCCGGTTAATCATAAGGATAAAGAGGCAGATAGTAAGGTTCAGGAACCTCTCCTGCCGAAACAGGAAAGAAGCATCTCAGGTACTGTTACCAATGAAAAAGGTGAAGTGTTGCCGGGGGTAACAGTCACAGAAAAAGGGAAGACCAATACCGTCATAACGGATGAAAAAGGTTTTTTTACGATAAAAATAACTGGTGCCAATACAACCCTTCTCATCAGCAGTATTGGTTATGAAAATGTTGAACGTTCCATTGTCAATAATTCGATGTTGGATATAGTTCTTAATTCAATTACAAAATCATTGAATGAAGTAGTGATCGTAGGATATGGTTCGCAGAAGAAAAAAGACCTTACCGGGTCCGTGTCTTCCGTTAACACAAGCGAATTAAAATCTTTACCGGTTGCCAATATAGGGGAGGTGCTCCAGGGCCGGGCATCAGGAGTGCAGGTTGTGTCATCAGGTGCCCCTGGCAGTAATGTAACTTTCCGTATCAGGGGAACAAGTACTATTAATAATAATGGCAGTGACCCGCTATTGGTGATCGACGGCGTTCCAACTGATATTCCGTTGAATACCTTGAGTCCGGATGATATTGCCAGCATCGAAATATTGAAAGATGCATCCTCCGCTGCTATTTATGGTGCGCGTGGTGCGAACGGAGTGGTGATTATTACCACCAAAAGGGGTATATCAGGTAAAAGTACGCTTGAGTTCAAAATGTTTGCAGGACAGCAGCAGGCAAACAACATGGTTAAAATGCTGAATGCTTCACAGTTTGGAAGCCTGCACAATGAAATGATGGCCAACAACGGCCAGCCGCAAAATCCGGCTTACGCCAATCCTACAAGTTTGGGAAAGGGCACAGACTGGTTGAATGCTTTGTTCCGTACAGCGTCCATACAGAGTTATTCATTGGCTTATTCGGGAGGCGGACCAAAATCTACCTACTATGTTTCCGGAACAATGCTGGATCAACAGGGAATTGTGATCAATACCGGTTACAAACGGTATACTGTACAGTTTAATAGTGAATCGAAAGTGTTTGACTGGCTGAAATTTGGAAACAACCTGACACTGAACCACGACATTAAAAACAGTGGCAGTTATGATATACGCAAGACCATGGCTGCGTTACCTGTACAACCAGTTTATAATATTGATGGAACTTACAGCGGTCCGGTGGGCCAGGCTTCCTGGTATGGCGACATCATCAATCCGATAGGTAAGGCTACCATCGTTGAGAATAGTACCAAGGGGTATAATGTGCTCGGAAATATTTATACCGAAATAACTTTATTGAAAGACCTGAAATTCAAATCAACCGGCGGGGTACAGGCCATTTTCTGGGATAACCGTAGCTGGGCACCCAAATACAACTGGCAGCCCATTCCACAACCCTATAGTTATCTTTTTCAGCAATACAATAAAAGCCTTACCTGGTTGTGGGACAACTATTTTACTTATGACAAATACCTGGCACCCAGGCACCACCTCACATTGCTGGCGGGCAGCAGTGCACAGAACAACAGGTATGATTATATGACTGGCTCCATACAAAACTTTGCAAGTGATAATACCCAGCAGCTCAATAACGGTACGGCACAACAAACAATAGGCGGTAATGCCAGCGAATGGGCATTGCTTTCATTCATCGGCCGGGCTAATTACATGTATGATAATAAATACCTGTTAACGGCTACGCTTCGTCGCGATGGCAGCAGCAGGTTCGGAGAAAGCCATCGTTGGGGCTGGTTCCCTTCCGCCTCGGCAGCCTGGCGGATGTCTGAAGAAAAATTCATGAAAAATATCGCCTGGATCAATGATTTGAAACTGCGGGTTGGATATGGCATTACCGGTAATCAGAACATTGGCAATTATTCCTTTGCATCAGTTTTACAAACCATCCAGTATAATTTTAACGGACAAACTGTTGCAGCCGTGGTGCCACAGGCGATCCCTAATCCGGGAGTTCGATGGGAAGAGGTGCAACAGAGTAATATCGGAATTGACGCAACCCTGTTTAAGGGCAGCGTAAGCATTACTGCTGATGCTTATATCAAAAACACCAACAACATGCTGGTGCCGATGAGTGTTCCCATCTCTACCGGCTACTCTGATATTTTTGTGCCGAGCATCAATGCGGGAAAGGTTCAGAATAAAGGTATAGAACTGAATATCACCACGCATAATACCAAAGGAGTTGTGGAGTGGAATACCAGCTTCAACATTTCGTATAACCAGAACAGGGTTGTAAGCCTGAACGACAGCACCCCGCTTTATACTGGAAGTATTGGCCTGAATCAGAACCTGTCTATCCAGAAGAACGGGTTACCGGTAAATGCTTTCTATGGTTTTGTTACGAATGGCATTTTTCAAACTTCAAAAGAGGTGAATGCTTATGCTGTACAGGTGCCGGGGAGCGATTTGTATAACCGTACTTCACCTGGCGATATCCGGTTCAGGGATCTGAACAACGATGGGAAAGTAGACGATAATGACCGCACTTATATTGGAAGCCCTAATCCCCGTTTCATTTTTGCCATGAATAATACATTCTCGTGGAACGGATTCGACCTGGGTATTTTCCTGCAGGGCGTGCAAGGGAATGATATTTTCAATGCCAACCGGATTTACCAGGAAGGAATGGCTGTTGCAGAAAACCAAACTATGGCTGTACGCAATCGCTGGACCGGTCCGGGAACGAGCAATACAATGCCACGTGCCATTTTCAACGATCCGAATAAAAACACAAGGGTTTCTGACAGGTTTGTTGAAGATGGAAGTTATCTCAAGATAAAAAATATCACCATCGGATATAGTTTGCCAAAGCGTTTAATACAAAGGGCTAAAATACAAACAGCGAGAATCTATTTGTCCGCGCAGAACCTGGTAACCTTTACAAAGTACAGTGGTTTTGATCCTGAGGTTCCGGTTAATGGAATAGACCTGAATGTATACCCGGTAACCAGAACACTCAGTGCAGGCATTAACCTGATCTTTTAATTCTTCAAAACGATCAACATGCGAATCATTAAATATATAGCCGTTCTGGCAATGATTATGACTGTAAGCAGTTGTAAAAAATATTTGGATAAAGCTCCCCTGGATAGCATCAATACCGCTAATTTTTTCAAAACAGAAACAGATGCAATTACTGCGATTAATGGGGCTTACCAGCCATTGCAGTGGCCCAAATTGTATAACCTGCGTATATGGACAACCGATATATGGGCGGGTAACAGTATTGTAGGTGCTGGTGGTGGTACTGATGGAATAGAAACACAGGATATTTCCAATTTTGTCACATCAACAGATAATGCTGCAGCATTGGACATTTGGCGGGGGCCTGCCCCTGGTATCTTGAGGTGTAACCTGGTATTACAAAATGTACCCGGTATGAGTATCAGCCAAAATCTCAAGAACCGTATTTTGGGAGAAGCCTATTTCCTGCGTGCACATTACTATTTTATCCTGGTACGGTTATTTGGAGATGTGCCGCTGATAACAACACCTCAGACACCCGAAGATAACCTGCGGCCATCCAGAACACCTAAAATGCAGGTCTATGACCTTATTGTGAAAGACCTGCAGCAGGCGATCAGTTTGTTACCCGACCGTTCTGCCTACACGGGTGCTGATATTGGAAGAGCCAGTAAAGGCGCCGCAACAGGAATGCTGGCCAAAGTATACCTTACTTTAGGGAAATATCCTGAAACAGTCAATCTCTGTCGCCAGGTAACCAGCTTAGGGTATCAACTGAACAGTAATTATGCGGACAACTTTAACCCGACCAATAAAAATTCTAACGAAAGCCTTTTTGAAATACAGTACTACGGCAAAACGAGCTATAGCTTCTGGAGTAACGAGAACCAGGCAAGCTGGGTAAGTACTTTTACAGGTCCGCGCAATGCTGATTTTGTAGGTGGAGGTTATGGCTGGAATCAACCCACTGCAGAATTCGTCAACCAATACGAAGCAAACGATAACCGTAAGGATAAAACACTATTGTATGTGGGCGGCCCCGCTTTTGACGGTAAACAATACCAGTCATCTTATGCTGTAACCGGTTTTAACCTGCGCAAATTTTTAGTGCTGAAATCTGTATCACCTGATTATGATACCAATCCTGCTGACTGGCCCGTACTGCGTTACAGTGATGTATTGCTGATGGAAGCAGAGGCTTCCTGTGAACTGAATAACCTTTCGGAAGCATTAGCACCGCTGAACAAAGTGAGGCAAAGAGCAGGACTATCGGTAGTGAGCGGTGCAGGCCAGGCCGACCTGAGAGAAAAGATCAGGAAAGAAAGGAGAATGGAACTGGCATTTGAAGGCCAGCGATGGTTTGACCTCATCCGTTATGATAACGGTCAGTACGCACAGTCCTTTTTGAAAAGCATTGGTAAAACGAATTTTGCTCCCAAGCATTTGTTGTTGCCGATACCGCAAAAAGAGATTGATGCCAACCCAAACCTGACACAAAACGCAGGCTACTAATAAGCAAACTTTAAAAAGAAAGTCATGAAAAACATTCATTATATAGTAACCTGCCTGATCTGTTTTGTATTACTGGCAGGTTGCAGGAAGGAAAATTATGCTGAATTGAATAAGGGCAATACCCCCCTTGCCCTGTCAGCTTCAGCAAATACTATTGTATTACAGGAACAGAACAGGGACAATGATGCACTGGTACTGAACTGGACATCCGGTAGCAATAAAGGCACTAATGCTGCGATCAGGTATGTTTTGCAACTAGCGAAACAGGGTACCAGTTTTGCTAATCCTATTGCAGAGGATATGGGACCGGCTGTTTACAACAGGAAGTTTGCCGTTTCAGCATTGAACGATTCACTGCGCAATCATTTCAAAGCCACTCCGGGGACAGTGTTTTCTCTGGAAGCAAGGATTGTAGCACAGACCCAGGCAGAAGGTGTAAGCGCTGAGACCTCCCCGGTTGCTGTGATCAAAGTAACACCTTATCAACCGGTGTCAGCCACGCTGTACCTGATCGGCGATGCCGCCCCTAATGGATGGAATAATACCAATGCAACAGCATTAAAAGCAGTAGCAACGGAGCCGGGTGGCTTTACCTGGACCGGGCAACTGAATGTCGGCGATTTTAAATTTCTTACCACACTTGGCCAATGGGTGCCTTCTTATAATAAAAGCGTTGCTGCGGCAGACTCTTTATTTTACCGGGCCGATTTTAGCCAGGCCGATGATAAATTTCATATTTCAACAATGGGTGTTTATACCCTTAAGGTCAACCTGCTGAGTATGAAGATCACCATCATACAACCCACCCAGCCAACCGCGCCGCCTTATAGCCGGCTTTGGATAGTAGGAGATGCAACCCCTAATGGATGGAATATTGGAAACCCCAATGAGATGCGTGTGGACAGTGGCAATATGTTTGTGTTCACCTATAATGAGTTATTGAATGCGGGTGAATTCAAGATCCCTACGGCTACAGGAAACTGGGGTTGCGATTACTATATGCCTTTGGCCAATCACCCTGCAATAACGGCAACAGGTGTCCAGCTGGTTCCTGGTGGCAGCCCGGATAACAAATGGCAGATCACCACTGCAGGGGCGTATAAAATAAAATTGGATTTACTGAATACGAAGATCAGTATCCAGCCGTTTACACCGTATAAACAATTATGGCTGGTAGGAGATGCCACGCCCGTAGGATGGAACATCAGCAGCCCTGCTCCCATGACACCCGATCCAACTAATCCATACATTTTTACCTGGGAGGGTGCTATGACAGCAGGCGAAT
>JBHAFM010000117.1:0-4228 GCA_041856175.1 Sediminibacterium sp. | reverse complement strand
CTGGTGGTTGTGCAAACCTGGTTTGCATAGTAAGTAAACTTCGTCTGGTGGTTGTGCAAACCTGGTTTGCATAGTAAGTAAACTCCTTCTGGTGGTTGTGCAAACTTGGTCTGCATAGTAAGTAAACTTCGTCTGCATAGTAAGCAAATCTGGTCTGCAAAGCATAAAAAAGGGTATTTACCGCAATAAAAATAGCGTATTAATACTCACCCAATTATTGAAAAGAAGGGGCTAATTTGTCTGTTCAATTTTTTCGTCCACTGGTAATTTGATGACAGTGAAGCAATGAGGATTGAAATGGCAGAACAGGCTTATTCATATAAAGGGCTGACAATAGCAACGGTGAGGGGCAGGACTCCTTTTCCGTTCAGTGATATTGTCTATGTGGAATCAACAGGCAAAAAAACAATGATCTATACCACCAAAAATGAACAATTAAGTACTTGTAAAACCCTGAATGAATTAGAAGCAATGCTTCCATCAGATCTGTTTTGCAGGGTACACAGGTCTTTTATTGTTGCCTACAGGTATATTACCTGCATCCATCATCATACCGTATCATTGAATAATCGTCACATTCCCATCGGAAGAACTTATGCGAACAGGCTGAATGCCCAATACATTCATCTATAGTGTGCAAAGTAGACTTTTGTCGTTTATACCCATTTTTTTGCAGTTCATACCCATGTTTTGGTCGTCTGCACCACCCCCTTTACTGATCGGGTCATCCCCCTGCTAATTTGCATTCATGATTGGCAGAAGCGCGCTTACCTGTGCCGAGGTACCCGGTACAGGACTGCTGAAAGAAAACAAGATTGATTCACTTTTAAACCAACAAAATGAAACTATTTCATTCATACGTGCCCACTATCGACGGAAACCTGGTGGTCTGGGCTACGACTTACAAAGAAAAACTTGGCCTGTTGGGGTCCGACCTGGGCCTGTCGCCGGCCGAGGTACTGGAGCTGCAGCAAGCAGCACAGGCGATCATTGACGGAGTTAATAAGACAGACGTTAAAAAGGCGGAGTTAAAAGAAGCCACCAGTGCCAAGGATCTTACCAAGCAGGCTAAACTTCAATTGATCCGCAGTGCGGCTGTTCGTATCAAAACCCTTCCGGCCTATAACCACAACATGGGCAGGGAATTGGGTATTGTGTCGCCGGCGCAGGCAGTGGACCACGGGAGTTTGAAACCCAGTCTTACAGCGGCATCCTTTCCGGGCTATGTACAGCTCAGCTTTAAGAAGCGCCGCATGTTCGGTATCACCCTCTATGGCAGGGTAAAAGGTGCCCAGGAATGGCAAAAATTAGATGTGGTAAAAAGCTCCCCTTTCATTGATCACACACCACTGGCAGAAGCAGGCAAGCCAGAAACCCGTGAGTACATGGCGGTATGCTATGATGGCTTACAGGAAATTGGCTATCCCAGCGATATCGTGAGTGTGGTGCATGGAGGATAGACCAATGGAGCTGCAATTAGCACGTTGCTACTATACACAGGGCACCAATGGTACACTTCTGATCGATGGCCGGTTCATTTGCCATACCATTGAGCTGCCGTGGAAGCACAATGAGCGCATGGTTTCCTGTATACCTGCCGGCACTTATGCGATGGTTAAAAGATATAGCCCAAAATTCAGCTGGCACCTGCATCTCACTGATGTGCCGGGCAGAGAGTTGATACTCCTGCATCCTGCCAACAATGCCCTGGCTGAACTGAAAGGCTGTATTGCACCGGTATCAGCATTAACAGGTCCGGGCCTGGGTTCCAGGTCAAAGCCTGCCTTCCAAACGCTCATGCAACTGTTACATACTGCGTTCTCTATTGGTGAACTTGTTTCTCTAAGGATCATCCCGCCCATGGTGGCGGGATGATCTTATTCCTTACACTTAAAATAAACGTTATGAATACGATCATCACCCGCGCGAGATCAACAACGCCGCCATTCTTCAGAAAGCTGCGCAATATAGGCCTGGGTTTAACAGCAGTGGCTACAGCTGTTCTTACAGCGCCGGTAAGCCTGCCTATAGTTGTTGTAACAGCAGCAGGCTATTTAGCTACGGCCGGTGTAGTGGCATCTGCTATCAGCCAGCTTACGATGGCAGACAGTGACGCCGCCAGCTCCAAAACAAAAAAAAGGAGGTAGCAATGGCAGCGCCAAACGACCATAAGCTCACTTTTTTAGCTACTGCGGGTGGTACATTAACGGGTCTTATGAACGCCCTACAGGCACAGGACCTGGTACGCACCTGTGTATTAGCCAGCACTGGTACTGTGGTTAGTTTTTTAATGACATTGTTATTGAAGAAACTCTTTGCTAAAAGCAAGCATTAAAACTAAAAGGCGCCGGAATTCCGGCGCCTTTCTCAGCTAGCGGGGAAAATCAAGTCCTTTTACTTTTGCTATTATGTCAATAGCCACAGGTGGATTACCGAATGAAAATACATCCCAATTAGGATGGGACATAAAATTTTGCTCCTTCTCTACCCAGATATCCATATCACCAGTAGCCCTGAAATAGTTTTATTTCTCATCATTTTCAATCAGTCGTCTATGATAATTTATTTGTCCTAAATGATATGTTAAGTGAGTAGTCAAATGTACTAATAAATATTCTGTTGAAGTTTTACGGTCAAATACTAAAATTGGGTACTCGGTTTCCAAAAGATTTTCATCGAAATTGTCCATTGTTCTATTAATAATTTCTATTGTATTTTCAATCTTTTGAATTAGTTCTTGTCTTGGGACATTTTTTAAAGAAAACTCCAACTCGCGATTTCTTATATATTCTGTCTTACCTAATTCTTTACCAATGTACGTGTTTAAATTACCAACTAAATGCAGGCAAAGATTACCTGCTGAATTATTTATTTGTCCCTTAATTTTCCAAATATCATCTTCGTTATTGTATTGTTTAATTTCAATTATTAATCGTTTCAAATCTCTGTTGAACAATATTTTTAAGGTTTCTATCAACATAATTATAAAATAAATTGCCCTTCTAAAACTGTTACTGCTTCGCCTAAAATATAAACTTTGTCTTGTAAAAATTCTGTACTCATTGTTCCTGTCCTTGATGAAGCTTGATAAGCATTCAATTTTGTTTTGTTCAATTTTGTTGCCCAATATTTTGTCAAGAAAGTTTGAATGCCGCCTGTAACAGGGTCTTCATTAGTTCCTGCCCAAGGCCAAAAATATCTGTAATGAAAATCAAAACTTTCACTGTCGGAAATGGCTGTTACTAAAACACCATTTATTCCTGTGTATGAATTTATCAATGCCGTAAAATCGGGTTTCAAATTTGCCAACTCAGATGCACTTTTAATTTCAAGTAAAATTATTTTATTTTTAGGGCTATGTCTTTTATTTATAATTTCAAAAATTCTAAGAGCGTCTAACATTTGTTGAGGAACTTCAATTTCTTCTGTGTCATAAACAGGAAACTGCATTTTGATTTTATTATCTACCTTCTCAATAAACAGTTCAACGTTGTTACAATTGATAAATGTTATACAGTCAAAAGAGGTTGTGTCGAAAACAACTTTTGATGAAGCCAATGTGGCGTGACCACATAAAGGAATTTCAATTTTTGGCGTAAAAAACCTTATGCTATAAGTGTTGCCTGTGATTTGCTTTATAAATGCAGTTTCAGAAAAGCCGATTTCTGTTGCAATTTTCTGCATTGTATCAATATCCAAATTGTTATCAGGCAAACAAACGGCTGCAGGATTTCCTTTAAATTTTTCACTCGTAAAAGAGTCTACAAAATATGTTTTCATTTATTAAATTTTCTAATGAGTTTAGGGCTGCGGAAAAATAGCGCATAACGACAGTTTGTGAAAAAACAACTATTGTTGAATAAATATACAAATAATTTAAAACAGAGCAGAGTAGTATGGTTGTTTCTAAGACTTTGCCCTGAGAATAAATATTTCAATTCCACCATGGTACGATTATAAGAATCGGCCCGGCTGAACCGTGGCATTTGGAAGACAATTTCAATTCCACCATGGTACGATTATAAGTTGTTGAAAAAGGCGTGGCGTTGGTATCGCTCGTATCATTTCAATTCCACCATGGTACGATTATAAGTAAGTACCAAGCATGAGTAAATTATCATTCAGCATATTTCAATTCCACCATGGTACGATTATAAGCGCTTGCCGTTGCGCTCATAAATGAACACCCACCCAATTTCAATTCCACCATGGTACGATTATAAGTGTG
>JBHAFM010000116.1:0-36692 GCA_041856175.1 Sediminibacterium sp. | reverse complement strand
TAACGGAACGGTATGTGTTTGCACAATGGTTCCGTTCTGAACCATGAGATAATTGACATAGGCGCGGTTATCTTCCTTTGCAATGGAAAACACATCCATATTGGAGAAGTGCCGGCTTACAATAACTGACCTGGCCTGGTAGCTCTCAAGATGTTCTATTTTTTTGCGCAGTAGTTCTGCTTTTTCAAATTCGAGACCTGCAGCCACTTGTTGCATCTCAGCTTTAAAATGACTGATCACAGAGCCAAGATTGCCTTTGAGGATATTTCTCACCTGTTGTAATCCTTCATCGTATTCAGCGGCTGTTTGCAGGCCTTCACAGGGGCCTTTACAATTGCCAAGGTGGTACTCCAGGCAGACTTTGAACTTCCCCTTCCGGATGTTTTGGTTGGTAAGGTTCAGTTTACAGGTTCTGAGCGGTACATATTGCCTGGTAAAATTGATCAATTCTCTTACCCTGCCCGCTGAAGTAAAGGGACCAAGGTATTCAGAACCGTCGTTTATTTTTTTCCTGGTGAAAAAAATTCGGGGAAAGGGCTCTTTCTTGATGACGATAAATGGGTAAGTCTTATCATCCTTCAATGAAATATTGTATCGTGGCTGGTACTCTTTGATCAATGCATTCTCCAGCAAAAAGGCATCATGCTCCGAATCAACAATGGTAAACGCAATATGATGAATGCGCTTAACAAGCTCATGGGTTTTATAAGTAGTGAAGGTCTTTGAAAAATACGAACCAACCCTTTTACGCAGGTCCTTTGCCTTACCTACATACAGGAGCTCATCTGCCTCATCATAGTATTTATAAATGCCGGGCTGGTGTGGTATCGTATGGGCCAGTTGTTGAAATTGATGCGCTGTCATGCGTATTTCGTTTAAGGCAAATCGTTGTTCCAGTTAACATAGTTCAGCTCAGTGGCTGTATAATTGCCGGTTTGCAGGTACCGGTTAACCTGGAAACTTTTAAAAGCCTTCCAGTTACATTGCTCCATAATAATAGTATCTCCCTTTTTGAACTGGCTCCTGATAAAGATCCGTTTTACATTATTGGTTTCTTCATCCAATAGTACATCAATACGCTGAATAACGGCCTGTTTATCAATAGGGGTATAGTTAAGTGTATAGCTCTTGGTTGCCAGGTCCTGGAATACGGTTTCTTTGTATCGTATTTTCACGTCAGGAGCATTGATGTTCCTGTTCAGAAAAGTTGCTGCGAGTGCATTGAGCTGATCGTTAGTGATGACTGCAGAGTCTTTTTTTCCATTGATAACAGTGATCCTGTACATGGGATGTGTAATCGTCTTTGCATACTGCAGCTGGCTCCTGAAAAAATCTGTTACAGGATAGAATTTAGCAGTATCAGCTATTGAAGTTTTTTGATCGGCAGCAGCAGGATGGTTTTTACATGCTATGACCAGCACCATGACGGTGAGCGTCGCTATTGTCTTCTTCATGGTGCAAAGCTATTTAAATAGCTGCTTAGTCAGGCCTACGCGTACTCCATAATCAAGTAAGTATTCTTTAATGGGATAAAGATTGGAATAACTTGGCAGGTGCTGGTAACGGATCTGGGGACCTACCAGCAAGGTAGTGTTGTGCAATTTATAGGTAAGGTTGACGCCTACACTTGTATTGATATTCCATTTCCTGAGCAGGTTATTGCCATCGGCATAGTGCTTAAGGTCAGTGGATAAGAGGTAAACATTCTTGTTCAATGTAAAAGTGGGTTGAATAGAGGCTTCGGTATTCAGGCCCAGGTGTTTGCCTTGTAACACATCCCATTCCACGCCAATGGGTACAGATACCTGGTAGAGCTTATTATCTAACTGCGTTTGCCTGATGCCTACGTTATTATTATAGGGAGAATAAAGGTTGATATTTTCAATGCCCCTGTAATTGATCAGTGAAATAGTAGTCAGGTCATAGGTGAGCGACTGGAATGTTTCAATATAGTATTGACGAATGTTCAGTTGAAGCCCTGTTTTGAATTTAAGCCTGTTGGTCATATTATATAACACTGCAAAACCAAACTCCAGTCCCACAGCCGGTTTATGCCGCACTACATTATTGACATCAGCATTACTGTGCTGGCTCAACGGCGCATTTATCGCGGTTGTTGCGGGTTGTACGATCTCTTTTAGTTTTTCATCGGAGAGCTTGCGATAGCTGGTGGATGGGGTAATATAAAACTGAATGCCAAATTTAGGATTCTTGCTGTGCCGGGTTAGCTGTGGTGCATAAGCCAGGTTTTTTAAAGACTCATCGGCAGTAAGCTGGTGTTCTTTATCGTCAGATTCGGTATTGCCCAGGATGGTGGCTGTACTGATAGGAGCGATGGCTTCAAGTGGTGGCTCTGCTATTGTTACCGGCTGCTCCGTTATTGTACCGGTATTGGATACAATGGCAGCAGGATGTGCATTGGTAGTTTTTGCAGACTGGCTGACCCATTGCTTAGGTGTTGTTTTATCAGGAATCTGCAGGGCAGCGTCAGTCAATCCGGTTCCGATGATGGCATTGGCGGACAGGCGCTCGGGTGGAAATGCAGGCAATTGTTCTTCCAGTTCGGCAAGCGTTGCAGCGGTTAACTGGTCTGGAGCAAGCCTGGTGAAATAGTTTTCTCTGTTGCGGCTGTCTGTTGCTGGTTCAACAATACTTTCATCCTGGTTTACCAGGTGCTGGCGGACAGGCGCAGTGGCCGGAGAAATGTGCTGCCCGGGATGATTATTGAGTAAAGTGGAGATGGTAAGTGTAGTAATGATAAACAGGGAAATAAAACTGAGGGCGGGCCAGGACCTGTGTCCGTGTATGTCAGTACGTATGTTCTTCCAGATATGATCAGAAGGATACATCCGGTGCTGTTTTACTTCATCCTGTAAAAACTGCTCAAACTCGTCCTGGTAGTTTTGGTCTTCCATAAAAACACAATCAAACAATCAAAGGCAACTATTTATGCAAAGCTGCCAGCCAGTGAAAATCCTGTCTTGGCATATCAATAATTTTCTTCCTGATCAGAATGGCTTCCAGCATTGCTTTGGCACGGGTGTACTGGCTCCGGCTGGTACTCTCTTCAATGTCCAGCATGCCACCTATCTCCCTGTGACTGTATCCTTCCAATGCGTACAGGTTCAATACAGTCCTGTAACCCAATGGCAGCAGCCGGATACATTCAATGATCTGCCTGGCCTGCATGATGGATGGAATGGTTTCTTCCCTTACCTGTAACGTATTGGCATAATCTAGGTCAACGCTTTCATTGAACTTTTTATTTTTCTTTAAAAAGTTAATACAGGTATGCACAATAATCCGCCTGATCCATCCTTCAAATGCGCCTTTATTCTGAAACGTATGTATTTGGGTAAACACTTTGATAAACCCCTCCTGTAACATATCTTCTGCATCTTCCCGGCTTTGGGCGAAGCGGTAGCAAACACTCAGCATTTTCGGACTGAAGCGGTTGTACAACTCCCTTTGTGCCGCAGCATCATTATGTAAACAGCCAGCGATGATTGTCTGTTCCGTCATGAGGGGTGAAATGGTTCCCCTAAATATAGACATTATTTCCCTTCTGATGCTGCATATTCACCCTGAAATGTATCTCTGGAATGTTCATTAAACATTTGCAGGAAAAAACGATCTTAGTAAAAACCTAAACCCAGCATGGAGCGTAGCGTACCATTGACTGCCCCGCCACCAGTTACCGGCCTGGCCCCTTATACCGGACAATGGACTGAAAATGAAGTGATTCATTTGCTGAAACGCACCATGTTTGGCGCCACCCGTGCTGACGTGGCTTATTTTTCAGCCAAAACCTGTATTCAGGCGGTTGATGAACTCCTCAACCCCGTTGCACCCTTACCCGACCCTCCTGTAAAAGAGTATACCACGCCTGCCAATGCCACTACACCAGATGGCAATATTGCACAGGGAACAACATGGGTCAATGACCCTAATACAGACGGAGCCGTTAATAACAACCGGAGGGCCTCTTTTAAAAAATGGTGGGTGGGGGTGATGTTGAACCAGGACAGGAGTCTGCGTGAGAAAATGACCCTTTTCTGGCATAATCATTTTGCTACTGAATCCAATGTAATAGGGAACGCGCAGTATGTTTACAAGCATCACGCCTTATTACGCAGCAATGCATTAGGTAATTTTAGAAGCCTCACCAAAGCTGTAACCATTGATCCTGCCATGCTGGTATTCCTCAATGGGCAGCAGAACGTGGCCGCGGCACCCGATGAAAATTATGGCAGGGAATTACAGGAATTATTCTGCTGTGGAAAAGGTCCCGATTCACAATACACAGAATCGGATGTAAAAGCAGCGGCGAAAGTGCTGACCGGATGGCGTAACAATGCCGCTACCATCAGTTCTTACTTTGATAATAACCGGCATGACAAGACAAACAAACAGTTCTCTGCTTTTTACAATAATACCATTATACAGGGAAAATCAGGTACCACTGCCGGCGATGAAGAGATAGATGCCATGCTGAACATGGTATTTGCCACAAAGGAAGTGGCTATGTATATCTGCCGGCGTATCTACCGCTGGTTTGTGTATTATGATATTGACAGCAGTGTTGAGGCTAATATCATCACGCCATTGGCGGCGATCTTCAGAACCAACAATTATGATATTACCCCGGTATTACGCACTTTATTGCTCAGCGAGCATTTTTTTGATACCCTCTCCCGTGGCTGCCAGATCAAGAATCCGGTGGACCTGGTGATAGGCATGTGCCGTGAAATGGGAGTTGCTTTTCCACCGGCGACAGATTATGTCAGCAATTATGGCCATTGGAATTACTTGGTGAACTGGATGGCCAGCATGCAGCAGAATATCGGCGACCCGCCCGATGTAAGTGGCTGGAAAGCCTATTACCAGATACCGCAGTTCTATGAGATATGGATTAACAGCGATACCCTGCCCAAGCGTAACCAGTTTACAGATTCGATCGTTGTCAGCGGGTATACTTTCAACGGCAAAAAAATACAGGTTGACGGCACAGCAGTAGCTAAAACATTGTCCGACCCCGGCGATCCCGGCAAGCTGGTCGATGACCTTACCAAACTGATGTTCCGCTTAGATATATCAGCGGCTTCCAAGACACAGCTGAAGCGGGATATCTTATTAGGCGGGCAAACGAATGACTATTACTGGACAAATGCATGGAACCAGTTCGTTTCAAATCCTGGTGATACTGCCAATACCGCCACCGTGAAAAACAGGCTGCGCGACCTGATCAAATATTTAATGGACCTGGCCGAATACCAACTGGCATAAAAAGAAGACCATGAAAAGAAGAACGTTTTTGCGTAATACAGGCGTACTGATCCCTTCCCTGATCGGGGGACTTTCAGTAAAGGCATTCGGCGCAGAGTCGTTGCTCATGCAGGGACTATTCATGCCTACGACTGAAACAGACCATGTTCTGGTCATTATACAACTGAGCGGCGGGAATGACGGATTGAATACGGTGATCCCTCTTGAATATTTTGAAAACTATATCAAGGCCCGGAATAATATTTACATCCCCCAACAAACTGTATTACCGTTAAGCGGTACTGATAAAACGGGGCTTCATCCGGCCATGACAGGCATGCAGCGCCTGTTCAATGATGGAAAGATGAAGATCATACATTCTGTTGGCTATCCGCAACCCAACTTCTCCCATTTCAGGGCAACCGATATATGGATGAGTGCCAGCGATAGTAATGCTGTTGTAAACAGCGGGTGGGCGGGGCGTTATCTTAATTATGAATATCCCAATTTTCCCAATGGTTATCCGAATGCCAGCGCAAGAGACCCGCTGGCCATCCAGATCGGTTCCACCACATCATTTACACTCCAGGGGCCAGCTGTGAGCATGGGGATGAGCATCAGCAATACAAGTAATTTTTATAACCTGATTAATGGCGTACAGGATCCGGCACCGGATACACCAGCAGGTAAAGAGTTGAAGTTTGTCCGCATGGTATCACAACAAACGCAGCAATATGCCACAGTGATCAAAGATGCAGCTTCCAAAGTGACGCAACAGGTAACTTATCCCACCAATAATTCACTGGCCGATCAGTTAAAGATTGTAGCAAGACTGATTAGCGGCGGATTGCAAACGCGGGTGTACATGGTAAACTATGGCGGATTCGATACCCATTCTGCACAAGTGAACAATACCGATAATACAACAGGTAATCACGCCAACCTTTTGAAAAATGTAAGCGATGCCGTTAAAGCTTTCCAGGACGACCTTGCATTTCAGAAAGTGGAGGAAAGGGTGGTGGGGATGACTTTCTCTGAATTTGGCCGCCGGATCAAGAGCAATGGCAGTACCGGTACGGATCATGGTTCTGCCGCTCCCATGTTTGTATTCGGGAAAAATGTGACTGGTGGTGTATTAGGCGATACGCCGAATATCGCTGCCACTGTAAGCGTAAATGACAATCTTCCTTTTCAATACGATTTCAGGAGCGTATATGCCACTTTATTATCCAACTGGTTATGCGTAGACAACCATGACCTGCAGCAGATCATGCTGAAAAACTTCCAGGTATTGCCGTTGGTGAACGCAGCAGCGTGCAAAAAGCCGGTTAATCTTTCCGGCGAGACCCTGCTTACCAATTACCCCAACCCCTTTACCGGCTCAACTGTTATCAGCTTTAAAACAGCAGGCGGTCATACACTTGTGCAGGTCATGGATACGACAGGCAGGGTGATTGCCAACTTAACGGATAAAGAATATGCCGCAGGCAACTATACTGTTGTTTTTGACAGCGCTAACCTGCCCGCCGGGATCTATTACGCCCGCTTGCAGAATTTGGCGGTACAACAGGTGCGGACCATGCTGAAGATGCGATAAGGTTGCCACTCATCCAGTAAAACTTAAATATTTGCAGGTTCCGGGGCACATGTTGTAAATTGTTTCTATTTTTGCAACATTGTAACAAATTGAATTGCAGCAATCATCAACGATACACCGTTTGTTGGCCGGGATAATGCTCGTTTTTTTTGCATTCAGTATTACCCCAAAAAAACTATTGCATGACCTTGTGGCCAATCACAAGGACACAAAATCTTTTTCCGCTAAACCGGATAGCGGCCTTCCTCACATCAGTAAAGCGGGATTTCATTGCCAGTGTGAACAGCTGGTCGTGGAAACACCTTTCCTGCATGGGAACGCAGTCCTCAGCCTGTGGATTGTTCCTTTGATTGCTGCCCGTTATGATCAGCCCGTTATTTCTTTCTATTCGGTTAAAGATACTTCCTCCAGGCTCCGTGGCCCGCCTTTTGTATGCGTATAGCTGTACTAAGGATTCATTCCTCTCTTTTATTATTTGTATTATTTGACAAAACAACCGACGGTAGCTGCCTGTTACGACTACGGTTGTTGACAGATTATCATACTATATCAATCATCATATATGAAGAAGGCGTTTAGTTTTTTCTGCCTGTTATTATTTATTAATACCATTCCATTGATTGTTTCAGGTTCAAAAGCGCCTGTTGGCTATTTATTCGGCGATGCTTCGCTGAAAGGAGTTGTAACAGATGCAACTACCAATATGCCTTTAAAAGGAGCCATTGTTTTGATACCAGACCTGAAACTGGGTATGGCTACAGATTCCCTGGGCAGGTACCAGTTCAAAAACCTGCCGGCGGGTACTTTTTTAATGGAGATAAAGTTTGTGGGGTATAAAAGCATCACCAGGAATGTTTTATTCAATGGTAACGCTAATGAAGATTTCAAACTGGAGGAAAGCGCTACGGAAATAAGTGAAGTGGTGGTTACGGGTAATTCAAAAGCCACACAGATCAGGCGCAGTCCCGTGCCCATTGTATCTGTTAACCATGATTACTTATTGAGCAACCTGAATACCAATGCGATTGATGCGATTGCCAAAGTGCCGGGTGTTCGCGCGGTGACAACAGGCCCGAATGTTTCAAAACCATTTATCCGCGGATTGGGGTATAACCGTATCCTGACTTTGTACGATGGCATCAGGCAGGAAGGACAGCAATGGGGAGATGAGCATGGCATTGAAGTGGATCAATATGCCATCGATAAAGTGGAGATTGTGAAGGGGCCAGCCAGTCTCAGTTATGGATCAGATGCACTGGCGGGCGTTGTTAACCTGATTCCCACGCCTGCCGCACCGGAAGGAAAAATGATTGGGGATGTTACAACCGAATACCAGACCAATAACAAATATTTTGGCGGGTCAGCGATGCTGGGCGCCACCAAAAATGGCTTTGAGTGGATGGCCCGCGTATCACACAAACAGGCGGCTAATTATCAGAATAAATATGATGGCAGGGTCTACGGAACAGGGTTTAGTGAAACCGATGCCAACGCAGCGGTTGGATTACATGGCAAATGGGGCTACTCGCACCTGAACCTAGTATTGTACGATAACCTGCAGGAAATACCCGATGGCAGCAGGGATAGTGCTACCAGGGCTTTTACCCGGCAAATAACCGAAGCAGATACGGTACGTGACATTGTTCCGGCTGCGGACCTTAATAGCTACACCATCAACAAAATACACCAGCATATACAGCATTACCGTATTTTTCTGAACAACAATTTTGTGATTGGTAACGACCGGCTCGACCTGAACATTGGCTACCAGCGCAGTATTCGCCGTGAGTACAGCCACCCTGTTCTGTTTACCATCCCTGGCTTATTCATGCAATTGAATTCCTACACTTATGATGCTAAATACCATTTTGCCGAAAAGAATAACTGGAATGTAAGCCTGGGAGTCAACGGTATGTACCAGGCCAATAATTCTACCAGGGGAACAGATTTTATCATCCCATCCTATAAGCAGTTCGATTTTGGCCCGTTTGCCCTGGTCAAAAAGAGTATTGGAAAACTTGATATAGCAGGTGGATTGCGCTATGATGTCCGTTCATTCAACAACGACCAGCTTTATAAAAAGACCGATCCTAATACTGGCTTTGATGCGCCTTATTACGGGCCTGTTACTGCGCAGGACACAGCTGTATTCAAAAAATACCAGCACACATTTTCCGGCTTTTCCGGTAGCATTGGCGCTACCTACAATTTCTCTGATAAATTGTCCATGAAAGTGAACCTGGCAAGAGGCTTCAGGTCGCCAAATATTGCTGAACTCTCTGCCAACGGAGTGCATCCCGGTACCAATATTTACCAGATCGGAAATGACAATTTCAAGCCTGAATTTAGCTTGCAGCAGGATATTGGGCTGGTATATTCGTCCAAATATGCTGTGATGCAGTTGAACCTGTTCAATAATTTTATCACCAACTATATCTATAACCAGAAGCTGGTTGGTGCAAACGGACAGGACTCTGTGATCGTTGCCGGTAACCAGACGTTTAAATACCAGTCTGGCAGGGCTAATCTTTACGGCGGTGAATTAAGCATTGACCTGCACCCGGTAAAAACGCTTCACTTTGAAAACAGTTTATCAATTGTTTATGCCAACAATAAAGGCGCTAAAGGATCCAAACAGCCGGACAGTACCCGTTACCTGCCTTTTATTCCGCCGGTTCATGGCACTTCCGAATTGCGCTTTGACTTTGCTGTTAAATCTGCAAATATCAGGCATGGGTTCGCCAAAGCACAGGTGGAATATTATGCAGCACAGAACCGCATCCTCTCAGCCTATGGCACTGAAACTGCCACACCAGGTTATACATTGTTCAATGCCAGTGTGGGCGGAAGCTTTGTCAATAAAAAAGGCGCTGCTATAGTGAACCTGTACATTATGGGCAATAACCTGTTCAATGCGGGCTACCAGGACCACTTGAGCCGGTTAAAGTACTTTGAGCCTTATCCTGGTAATTTCACCGGCAGGAATGGTATCTTTAGCATGGGCAGGAATATTGCCATTAAACTGGATTTTCCTATTAACTACAGCCTTAAAAAAGGATAATATTGCCGGATTGAAACGCTGTGTCCCGCACAGCGTTTCAATCATTTGATAGATTTTGTTTTGTACATTGGTGGTATGGACGTTACCATCAACACCCCCGCTTTATTGTTTCCGGCCATCAGCCTTGTCATGCTGGCTTATACCAATCGTTTCCTGGCACTTTCCAGCCGGGTTCGTGACCTGCACGACAAATACCAGAGCCATGAACAGAAACATATCATCCACGGCCAGATCAAAAACCTGCGCTACCGTTTAAAGCTCATCAAGAACATGCAGGCCCTTGGTGTACTTAGTTTTTTAGAAGCCATTGTTTGCATGTTCCTCATCAATGGCGATTATACCAAAGCCGCAGATATTGTATTTGCCATCAGCCTGATCACTTTTGCTGCTTCGCTGGGTTTATCTTTACTCGAAATACAGCTCAGCACCAAAGCATTGGAATTGCAATTAAGTGATATGGAAGGACTGAACGATCCTTCGGTGATTGAGTACATACGCAGCAAGTTTGATAAAGAGTGAAGCGTTTCACGCCTGAAGACTCATAATCTTTCTTTCGCCGATCTGTTGTCTCCACATGGCATAATACAATCCTTTTTCAGCCAGCAGTTCATAATGATTGCCGGTTTCCACCACCTGCCCTTTTTCCAGTACATAGATCCTGTGTGCGTGCATGATGGTGCTTAAACGGTGTGCGATCATAACAGTGATCTGTTCTTTTTCAAGAGATATGTTACGGATGGTATTGGTGATTTCTTCTTCAGTAATACTGTCTAAGGCAGACGTGGCTTCATCAAATATCAGCAGGTGGGGGCGGCGCAGCAGAGCACGTGCAATAGATAAACGTTGTTTTTCCCCTCCACTCAGTTTTAACCCGCCTTCACCTATCATCGTGTCAATACCTTTCTCAGCCCGTTTTAACAGGTTGTCGCAACTGGCTTTGTGCAGGGCTTCCAGCAACTCTTCCTGCGTAGCATCAGGATATACAAATAAAAGGTTCTCCCTGATGGTGCCGGCAAATAACTGGGTGTCCTGAGTAACAAAGCCGATCTGGTTGCGAACCTCATCAAAATTCATTTCATTGCCATCAACGCCATTGTAGTAGATGGTTCCTTCCTGCGGACGGTAGAGCCCTACCAATAATTTCACCAGCGTGCTCTTTCCCGCGCCCGACGGGCCAACAAAAGCAATGGTCTCACCTTTCTTTACATCAAAAGAAATACCGTCAAGCGCCCGGTATTGGGCAGTCTGGTGTTTGAAAGCCACTTCGCTGAACTCAAGGTCTTCAATGATGCCGACATGTTTCGGATGCAGTGGCTTGGGTTCTGCCTGTTTTTCCATCAGGGTATGAAAATTGGCCAGGGAGGCTTCTGCTTCACGATAACTCATGATGATACTGCCGATCTCCTGTAACGGGCCAAAAATGAAGAAACTGTAGAACTGTAATGAGATCAGTTGTCCAACAGTTAATACATCCCTGAAGATGAGCCACATTAAAGTGAAGGTGATCACCTGCCGCAAAAAATTAACCATAGTCCCCTGGATAAAACTGAGCGAGCGGATATTTTTTACCTTTCTTAGTTCCAGTCCCAATATCTTATAAGTGTTTGTATTCAGCCTGTGCACTTCCTGGTTGGTGAGTCCCAGGCTTTTCACGAGTTCAATATTGCGCAGGCTTTCTGTGGTGGAGCCAGCCAGTGAAGTGGTTTCCTTAACAATATTTTTCTGGATGACTTTGATCTTCTTGCTCAGCAGGTTGGTTACAAAAGCGATCATCAGGGCGCCGCCCAAGTAAATAGGAACAATGGACCAGTGCAGCCTGGTGGCATAGATAGATACAAACAGCACGCTGACAATAATGCCGAAGAGGACATTGATCACATAACCAATGAATTTTTCTGTATCGGTCCTTACTTTGGTAAGGATGGATAAGGTTTCACCGCTGCGCTGGTCTTCAAACTCCTGGTAAGGCAGCCGCATGGAGTGTTTCAGTCCGTCTGTAAAGATCTTAGCGCCGAACTTCTGGATGATCACATTGACCACATAGTCCTGGAAGGCTTTTGCAATGCGGCTGACCATGGCAGTGCCCACCAGCAGGAACAGCATGAACATAATACCATTGATGAACTGGCTTTCATTGCGGATACTGCCGTCAGGGGCTGTTTTAGGGTTTTTGGCAAAATGGTCAATGAGCTTACCAAAGATCATGGGGTCGAACAGTGAGAATGTCTGGTTAATGGCGGCCAGCAATAAAGCCAGTAAAACCAGCCATTTATAGGGTTTGAGGTACTGTAATAATAGTTTCATGGGCTTATTTGAGGTGGAATTATACCGTCAATTTCCGTACAAATCTTCAAAAAGTGACAAAGTTGCCAGTATGAATCTGCCGGTTTTCCACGCCTGTTAACAATATGATATTTTTAAAATGCTCGTTCAGCCCGATTTAATCGGTAACTTACAAAAACCTTAATCTTATGCGTTGGAGAAAATTTAACGGCGAAACGATTCATCTGCCCATCAAAAATGCAGTAGAAGAAGCCATTAAAAGAGAAACGGCCAATGGAACCAAACTGAAAGTCTGTATCGGCACAGACAGCCAGGTCAAAGGCGAAGACACAGAGTTTGCTACCGTGATTGTTTTTCTTCGTGAGCACAATGGCGGCTTTATGTACATCCACAATGAAAAAACAAAGCATAAGTTCCACATCAAGGAACGGATGCTGGTAGAAGTAGCCAAGAGTGTTGAAATTGCCTACGAGTTATGCAATCTTTTCATTGAGTATGAGGTAGATATGGAAGTGCATGCCGACATTAACACCAATCCCCATTTCAAAAGCAACGACGCTTTACGGGAAGCCATGGGCTATATCCTGGGAATGGGATTTGCGTTTAAAGCAAAACCGGAAGCGTTTGCGAGCAGCTGCTGTGCAGACAAGGTGGTGAACTAAGGGTAGGACTGGTTGAGGTCCTGAATGAATTGCAGCAATTCTTCCCTTCCCTGTTTCTTCTCAGCACTTGTAACAAAATGCCTGGGCAGGAATTGCCAGGTCTGCAGCAGTGCATCAAAGAATGCTTTAACGTTGGCGGCTACGGCACCGGGCTTTTCTTTGTCTGCCTTTGTGAATACCAGGCTGAACGGGATCTGCCATTTGTCGAGCTGGCTTACAAATTCAAGGTCTATTTTCTGCGGCTTATGCCTGCTGTCGATCAGCACAAAGACCATGATGAGGTTCTCCCGTTTCCGCAAATAATTCTCAATCATCTGCTCCCATCTCCTGCGGCTGGTTTGCGATACTTTGGCAAAGCCATAACCGGGCAGATCCACTAAGAACCATTTCTCTGAAGGCGCTTTTTCTGCGACAGCGCTGGTTATGTCAAAATGATTGATCAGTTGTGTTTTACCGGGCGAGGCCGAGGTCTTCGCCAGCTTCTGCTGCCCGCTCAGCATATTGATCAGTGAAGACTTGCCCACATTACTCCTACCAATGAATGCATATTCCGGCCTATCCGGTTTGGGACATTGCTCGAAAGAAGGACTGGAAATGAGGTATGCGGCTTTGCGGATTAGCATTGAGGGTTTTTTGACTTACGCGTCGGCTATTTTTTTCGTTTAATCACTAAACTATCTGCAGGATATTTCGCTTTAATGCTGTCCCTGATATCGGTGCACCAGTTATACAATGTTTGTTTTTCTGCTTCTGTGAGCACCGCTTCTTTGTGAATGATGGTATAAGATCCGATGGGCATACCGCCTTCTTTCACTTCGTCCATGCATTCTTCCAGTTTTTTGTACTGTTTTGCAACCCGGTAACTGCTGAATTCATCAAAGTTGAGGTGGTGTTTGCCGTCTTCGATGTGATCGTCTATCCACCATCCCACCGGCTGAACATTGGTATACCAGGGGTATTGGGTTTTATTGGAGTGACAGTCATTACATGCTTTTGCGAGAATAACTTTCACGCTGTCGGGAACTGCATAATTTTTTGCGATACTGTTGGTGGTATTGGCAGAGACATTGTTTTTGTCTGGCCTGAATGCCTGGAGGATTACCAGGATAACAAAGAGTGCCACCAGGATTCTTTTCAACATTTTCATGGGCAGTCGCATTTAAAAATTAAATTAACACATTTCCTGTCATTTCTTTCGGAACAGGTAATTCCATCATGGATAATATGGTTGGTGCAAGGTCGCCAAGCTTACCGTTGCTGACAGGTCCTTTCCATTCTTTGTCTATAATAAAGAAAGGAACCAGGTTCAATGTGTGTGCAGTATTGGGAGAGCCGTCTTCATTGACCATATAATCTGCATTGCCATGATCTGCAGTGAGAAAAATAGTATAACCATGTGTGAGGCCGGCTGTAACTACCCTGTTTACGCAGGTGTCTACGGTTTCTGCTGCTTTAATAGCCGCACTGAATATACCGGTATGCCCCACCATATCGGCGTTGGCATAATTGAGACAGATAAAATCTGCTGTTTCATTTTCAATTTCCGGGATGAGTTTGTCTGTGATACCAAAAGCGCTCATCTCCGGTTGCAGGTCGTAGGTAGCTACTTTGGGTGATGGTACCATGATGCGGCTTTCGCCTGTGAAAGGCTCTTCGCGCCCGCCGCTGAAAAAGAAAGTAACGTGCGGGTATTTTTCTGTTTCTGCAATGCGGATCTGTTTTTTGCCATTAGCGGCCAGTACCTCACCTAATGTATTGTTCAGGTTATCGTTCTCAAATACCACATGTACGTTCTGAAATTTGTGGTCATACATGGTCATGGTAGTATAATGCAGGTGCAGTTTGTGCATGCCGAATTCTGCATTGTCACTTTGCGTCAGCACTTCAGTGATCTCACGGCAGCGGTCGGTCCGGAAATTGAAGCAAAGGGCCACATCGCCATCCTGTATGGTAGCTAATGGTTGTTGTGCTTCGTCTACAATGACAGTTGGTTTAATGAACTCATCGGTAATATCTGCCGCATAAGATTGCTCGATGGCAGCGATGGCATCTGTTGCTTTTGGGCCTTCACCTTTTACCAGGCAGTCATACGCTAATTTCACCCTTTCCCATCTTTTGTCGCGGTCCATGGCATAATAACGGCCACTGACAGAAGCGATCTTCCCAACAGAATGGTTTAAATGTTGTTGCAGCTCCGTGATAAACCCAAGCCCGCTTTTCGGATCGGTATCCCTGCCATCTGTAAAAGCATGGATAAATACATTGTCAAGTCCCGCTGCTTTACAGCAATCGCAAATGGCTTTCAGGTGGTTGATATGCGAATGAACACCGCCATCGCTTACTAACCCCAGTAAATGCAAGGGCTTATTATTGTTTTTAGCGTAACGGATAGCGCCTAATAGCTGCTCATTCTTTGCAAACTCCCCGCTGCGGATGGCTACATTGATACGCTGCAGTTCCTGGTAAACGATACGGCCGGCACCGAGATTCAGGTGACCCACTTCACTGTTCCCCATCTGCCCGTCGGGCAATCCTACTTCTTCGCCACAGGTGACCAGTGTTGTATTAGGATATTTTGCATATAATGAACTTACAAAGGGAACGCTGGCATTTTGAATGGCATCGGCGGATTTTACCTTGCCAAGTCCCCATCCATCCATAATAACTAAGATTATTTTCTTGCTCATAATATAAAACTACTGTATTTAGGTTTGATGAATTGACATTAACTTTAGCGCGACAGGCACCATGCGCAAATTTGGCATGTTTTTGGCAATTTGTACAGAAGATAATACATGATACTATGAAAAAGATGTTTTTAATGGCTGGAATTGGATTGATGCTGCTGTCATTTGTCCCGCAATCGGGGGCCGATGCCGTTGTACAGTCCTTTAAATCAGCCAATGCTGAAAAAGTAGCGGTTTATTTCGATGATTACGTTGATATGAAGCTGTTAGACAAGGATGAAGTCAAAAATATGGGCCGTAACCAGGCCACTATTGCCCTAAAGTCATTTTTCTCAGAAAATGGCATCAGGGGCTTCGACAAATTATCGGACCGTGAATTGGGCAATACGATGTACCTGACCGGTAAATTGACCGGCGACAGCAAGAACTATAACATTACCGTTATGATGAAGCTGAAAGATGGCAAACACCAGATTATTACCATCCGTATTAGTTAGGAGGATAAAATATTGCTTCAAACAAAGAACCCCGCTTTAGCGGGGTTCTTTGTTTGAAGACCATAGTTTTGCAATATGAGATCATTCGATGAACAATTGCAGCATTTAGTCACCGAAGCATTGCTGGAAGATATAGGAGATGGTGATCATTCTACCCTCAGCTGTATTCCGGCAGATAAGAGGGGGAAGGCGGTATTAAAAATTAAACAGGATGGGATACTGGCCGGGGTGGCTGTTGCAGAAAAGATATTCCGGTTAACAGAGCCGGGTATTGCTTTTACTGCCTGCAAAAAAGACGGGGATACGATGGTATATGGAGAGAAAGCGTTTGAAGTGGAAGCAACGGTCCATACGATCCTGAAATGCGAGCGGTTGGTACTGAATTGTATGCAGCGTATGAGCGGTATTGCCACGCTCACCCGTCAATATACGGCACTGCTTAAAGGATACCATACCAGGCTGCTCGATACGCGTAAGACTACACCTAATTTCCGTTTGCTGGAGAAAGAGGCGGTAAGGATTGGCGGCGGCGTCAACCATCGTTTTGGGTTGTACGATATGATTATGCTCAAGGATAATCATATCGACTATTGCGGCGGACTGGAACCGGCCATTCAGAAAGCCTGGGAATATGTGCAACTGCATAAGAACGGATTGAAAATAGAAGTGGAGACGAGGACACTCGAGGATGTAAAAAAAGTATGTGCTATTGCAACTGGAAAAGTATTCAGGATCATGCTTGATAATTTCACCCCTGAACAGGTTTCAGCCGCATTGGCTGTGATAGACGGCAGATTTGAAACGGAAGCCAGCGGCGGTATCAGTCTCGATACCATTACTGCTTATGCAGCTACCGGTGTGGATTATGTGAGCGTGGGCGGACTCATACACCAGGCCAGGAGTCTCGATCTTAGCCTGAAAGCCTCCTTCTGATGATTGTAAAAGAAAACGTATGAATAAAAAGAATAAACCCGATACAAGAGGCTTCGTGTTCAGCACTGATCCTGGTTTCCGGTTTGAGGAAGAGCGGGAGGAAATAGAAACCTTGCCGCCGGCGCAACAGGTATTGCGGGTACGTTTAGATACCAAACACCGGGGAGGAAAAGCAGTTACGTTAATAACCGGTTTTACGGGTGTTCACGCAGACCTTGAGGATATAGGAAGGAAACTAAAAAACCATTGCGGTACCGGCGGCAGTGCCAAAGATGGTGAAGTGATCATACAGGGCGACCAGCGCGAAAAAGTAATGCAATGGCTGCTGAAGCATGGGTTTGCCAAAAGCAGGCAATTGTGAGGCTTCTGCGGTTAATAGTATCCTTCTCAGGTTCGTGATTAGTAGTCAATTTCTAATTTCAGCTTATCTTTTAATTCCCGTACTAAAGGGAACTGCGCTGCGATGCGCTCGAATTTCTGTTTGCTGTTCATGCGCAGGTGGGCGGGTACGTCTTCTTTTTCCCCGGCTTCCACCAGGATGGAAAAAGCAATACTGCGGTTATTAAAGGCTTTGTGCAGGTGGTCGATCAGCATCATCCTTTCCTGTTCTATGAACTTCTGTGCAGTGAGAGCGGGTACAGATACAGTGAAACGGATATCGTCTTCAATGGTAAGGCCCGCTATCTTAAAAGTGCCGGCAGATGAATGCTTCTGTTGTTTCTCCAACTGTGTTCCAAAATCGTCCCAGCATTGCTGCAGCTTTTTCATATTCAGTACTTCTGCTTCTTTCACTTCTTCAATAGCATACTGATCGCCATATTTTTCACGTAAGGCATCGAGGAGGTTTTTTTTATTGCCGGAAGACGGAGGAGGGACTGTTCTTGTGGCCGTGTTAGCTGAGGGAGCTTGTTGTATAACAGTTTTTGTTACAGGCGATGGCATTGCAGCTGCTGGTTTTGCAGCAGGTGTTTGTTCAATATATAGTTTTGATTCGGCAGTGGTGGCAGGTTTAGATTGAATGGGTTGTACCTGCCTGGTTCGAAATGCTACCGGGCCATCAACCCGTTTTTTTTTTATGAGCTGGCCATTGTCGGCAGAGAGTTCAATAGCCTGTTGCAGGAAGTTCAGCTTGATTAATGTGAGCTCAACATGCAGTCGCTTATTGCGCGCCATCTTAAAATTGATCTCAGCTTCGTTCAGTATGTTCAATGCGCTTACAAGGTAAGAGATGCCGGCTTTATTGGCAGTTGCCGTATATTTTTCCTGCATGCCTTCTACTACTTCCAGCAGGGAGGCGGATTTTGCATCCTTACACACCAAAAGATTGCGGATGAATTCTGCGAAGCCATTCAGCACCAGGTCACCTTCGAACCCTTTGCGGTTGATCTCATCATACAATAACATAGCGCCAGCCATGTCCTGTTGCTGCATGCAGTCCAGCAGCCTGAAATAATAATCTTCATCCAGGATATTCAGGTGTTCCAGCGTGTTTTGATAAGTAACGGTTCCGTTGGTAAAACTGACGATCTTATCCAGTATGCTCAATGAATCGCGCATACAGCCTTCACTCTTCTGGGCAATTACCTGCAAAGCGGCTTTCTCTGCTTTGATCTCTTCTTTGTCAACAATTTCCTGCAGATGTTGTACCGTATCATTATTGGTGATACGTTTAAAATCGAAGATCTGGCAGCGACTGAGGATCGTTGGTAATATTTTATGTTTTTCAGTGGTGGCTAAAATAAAAATGGCATAGGATGGGGGTTCTTCCAGTGTTTTCAGAAAAGCATTGAAAGCGCTGGCACTGAGCATGTGTACCTCATCCACGATATAGACTTTGTATTTGCCGGCTTGTGGTGCAAAACGCACCTGTTCTACCAATGAACGGATATCGTCTACAGAGTTATTGCTGGCAGCATCCAGTTCATGGATATTGAGTGACGTGCCTGCATCAAAAGAGATACAACTGTTGCAGGTGTTACACGCTTCACCGTCGGCAGTAGGGTTGGTACAATTGATCGTTTTGGCAAGGATGCGTGCACAGGTAGTCTTGCCCACACCACGCGGACCACAAAACAAAAAAGCATGTGCCAGCTGGTTGTTCCTGATCGCATTCTTCAGGGTAGTGGTGATATGTGATTGCCCCACCACCGTATTAAAATTCTGTGGTCTGTATTTCCTGGCCGAAACGATGAATTTATTATCCATAGGTGGGTTGCAAGATAAGAAGAAGCTGCAGCTTATTTGTATTCCATTTCCGGGTGTTTTTCAAAAGGCCTGTTGTGATCGAACAGGTAACGGTAGGTTACCATTCTTCTGCTGGGTATACCGCCGAGGCTTTTGTATACGTTGAGCATTTTGGGGTTCCATTCTCCTGCCCAACCCATTTCGTATTCGGTGTACCATCCTTTGTTCTGGATCAGTAATGCAGATTCATAGATCATAAAACTATCAATCCCCAAGGACTGGTACTTGGGCACAACGCCGAAAGCGAGCCCGGTTAGCCGTTTATTCATTCCCCTCTTTTTCATCCATAGAAGACGAAGCTTTTGCCACCAGCCGAATTTGCCATTAAAGTGTTTGAAATACTGGTTGATGTCCGGGATATTGATGAACATGGCAATTGGTTCCTCTTTATAATAGGCAAACCACACGGTTCGTTCATCCATGATGGGCTTCATCGTATTGAATAGTTTGATCACCTGTTCTTTGGTAATTTCTTTTGCCTCGCCATGCTGCGCCCATGCAGCATTATATACCGTAGCAAAATCGCCTGCATATTTTTCAAGGTCGCGGAGTTTTACATGTTTTGCCTCGTAACCGGGTTTGGCTTTGAATTTGGCATGCCGTTCCGGGAACCGTGGCGGTAACGGATCATCTACCTGCATGGAATAATAATACTGGTTATAATAATTACGGAACCCATATTCTTCGAATAAATGCTCATAATAAGGCGGGTTGAAAGACATGCCATACATGGGCTCCTTATCAAAACCTTCCACCATCAGTCCCCAGTTCTTATCCCTGTCGCCAAAATTGACAGGGCCATCCATTGCTTCCATACCCTTGCGCTGCAGCCAGGCTTTTGCTGTGTCAAACAAAAGATTGGCGGCCTGCTGGTCGTTGATACAATCAAAATAACCAATACCCCCGGTAGCGAAGTCAGTTCCTTTGTTAATGTATCTCGAATTGGTAAAAGCGGCAATGCGGCCAATAAGGTTGCCGGTATTGTCTTTCAATATCCAGCGTTTGGCATCGCCGTGTTTGAAATTTTTATTTTTAGCGGGATTGAATACATCATTCACCTCATTGTCTAATGGCCGGATATAAGCAGGGTTTGCTTTATTCAATAAAGCATTCACTTCCAGGAATGCTTTTATCGTATCTCTGCCGGAAACTTCAATCACATGCATGTCAAAACTGGTTTTTACAAAAATAGGAGAGTTTAACAGACTAATTCGCAAACAGCTTCATCCTCATTTTCTCATCGTGTCCATATATATCCTTCCTGAAATTTAATTGCCCGTCTTTATCAACCCATGCAGTAAAATAAGTAATGAGGACGGGGATACCTTTTTTGAGTGTTACCCATTTCTCTTTCTGGAGGTGCATGGCGCTGTCTATCTTTTCACTGGTCCAGCTCTCATCTGACCGTAACAGGTATTCAGCTAATTTTTTTGGTTCCCCCACCCTGATACAACCGTGACTGAAACTACGGCTCGATTGGGTAAACAATTCGCGGTTGGGTGTGTCGTGGAAATAGATATTGAAATTATTAGGGAAAAGAAATTTTACCAACCCCAATGAATTATTGCCGCCTGGCTTCTGCCGGATAGCGGGCGTATTACCATTCTTGCCATATATCTCCATATTGTTCTTAACCAGGTAACCAGAGCTCTTTTCGATGGCAGGGAGGATCTCTTTTTTTACTATACTTTCGGGAACGTTCCAATAGGGACTGAACACAATATATTTCAGCTTGCCCTTGAAGATCACCGTGCTGTTGGCTGTGGTTCCTACAATGACATTGATATCAAACTGCAGGCGGCCACTGTCAAATACATGCATTTTGTATTCGGGAATATTCACCAAGATATAGTTGGTGTCTTTTTCAGACGGCATCCAGCGTACCCGTTCAATATTCACTAATAATTGTCGGATGCGCTGTTTAATGGGTACATTGAGTTCTTCCAGCATTTTATTGCCAATGACCCCATCCACACTCAGGCCCATTCTGCGTTGGAATGACCTGGTGGCTACCAGCAATGCCGTATCAAAGACCATGGAGCTGTCATTGTGTTTCAGGTCGCCCAGCAATGCCAGTTTCTGTTTGATCTGCAGGATGGCGGCTGCGGAATCTTTTTTGTGCAATGGTTTTTTTACATACGCAATGGAATCCCAGGTATCCTGTTTCTCTAATTGAGAATAAGTGTTGAGGTAACCCTGTAGTTTTTTGTATTGTGCGTTCAGTGGTGCATAAGCATCTGTTTCTTTGGCTTTGCCGCTGATTATAGCGTCTAACAAGGCGGTCATATTGATCTTTTTCCTGGGAATGAACCATCCCAGTTCTGCGGCATCTATATCACTGCCCTTATATACTTTGGCAGCATATTTAAAAAACTGACCGGTCAATAATAATTCTGTTCTTAATACAAGAGGATCATCTTTCACCGGAAGGAACCGTTTATTCTCAAAACTGTTGTATAATGTTTCTAATTCTTTATTGTAAACCGAGCTGTCCTGGAATTCACTGATATAGCTGTTTTGCAGGTTGATGAAGTTATGTGCCTGTTCGGTCATTCCTGTAGAATCAAACCAGGCAAACTCATAGTTACGGTGACTGTAAAAATCATTGAACTGTTGGGCAAAAGTGCGGTAAAGGGTATGTGAAGTGATAAATCCATTTAGTTGTGTACTGTCAAGGAACAATGTATTAAAGGAGGTGATGTTTGTAATAGTAGTGTCGCGGGTAATGGGATTTCTTTTCTTTTTACCGTTATGGCAGGACTGGTATAAACAAAATGACAACAATAGGATAAGAATGATTTTCTGCTTCATGTACTGAATTTATACATTCTTTGTAGATATCGAACAGCTATTTATTCACCAGCAATGCGGCGGCTACTACACCGGCAGTTTCTGCGCGCAGCCTGGTTTCTCCCAGTGTTACGGGGAAGAATTGGTGGTCCAGGGCTACTTGTATTTCTGAAGGCGAAAAATCGCCTTCCGGGCCAATCAGTATTTGTGCATCAATGAAAGGGGGAAGGTTCCTGATGTCGTTTTTATGATCGTCTTCACAGTGGGCAATCAGCCTGAGGTTGTATGCCTGCCTGGGCAAAATATCTTTAAAGGGAACAGGCTCGTGTAAAACGGGCAGCCATACCTGCTGACTCTGCAACATGGCGGCTACCAGTAACTGGTTCATCCTGTCGAGCCGGAACCTTGTATGTTCTGTCCGTTGACAGATGATTGGGCATAGTTCATGTACCCCGATCTCGGTTGCTTTTTCCAGGAACCACTCAAACCGGCTGGTGTTTTTAAGCAGCGAAATAGCGATGCTTATTTTTTTTGCCTGTTGCGGTTTGAAGCGCTCCTCTTCAATGAGAACAATGGTTTTCTTTTTGTCCTCACTAAGGATACGTGCCTGGTACAAAGTGCCTTTACCATTGGTAAGATGCAATAGTTCGCCAATTTTCATGCGTAGCACCTGTATGCAATGCTTACTGGTTTCCTCACTTAATTGGAAATGGGCATTGGCTGCAACAACGGAAGGTTCATAAAAAAAAGGAAGGGTCATGGTCAAAACGGAGCTTCGTTTTCAAATCCTTCATCAAAATTGCTGCCATTCATTTTACTCTCCTGGATAAAGAATTTTCCGCCGCCGGCAGCAGGTGGTGTTGAACTTGGGGCTACCGGTTTCCAGCTGCTGCCGCTGCTGCCTCCGAATCCGCCTCCATCGCTATCCCACTCTTCGAATTTCTGTATGTCAAGTTTGGCACGCAGTTTAATGGTCTCGAGCGATCCGTTACGGTGCTTGGCAATACGTATATGGGTTTCGCCATGCGTACTTTCACCGTGTTCATTATTCATCACTTCATAGTATTCGGGACGGTAAATGAACATGACCATATCGGCATCCTGTTCAATGGCACCTGATTCACGCAGATCTGAAAGCTGCGGCATTTTGCTTTCTTTACGGGTCTCTACAGCACGGCTTAACTGAGAAAGCGCAATGATGGGAATATTCAACTCTTTGGCCAATGCTTTCAGGTTCCTTGAAATGGTGCTGATCTCCTGCTCGCGGTTACTGCCTCTGTCGCCGCTGCCACTCATCAATTGCAGGTAGTCAATGATGATCAGTCCCACACCATGCTTGTTCACCAGACGCCTGGCTTTAGCCCTGAATTCAAATACGTTCAGTGCAGCAGTATCGTCAATGAAAATAGGGGCAACTTCTAATTTTTTAATACCCTTGGTATGCAATTGCTGGTACTCATGGTCTTCTAATTTACCCCGGCTGATCTTTTCCATTTTGATCTCACTCTCAGCGCTCAGGATACGCTGTACCAACTGACTGGCACCCATCTCCAGCGAAAAGAAACCCACAGGTGTTGGCTTGGTTGGGTGGAGGGCGGCATTACGGGCAAGGTTTAAGGCAAAAGCCGTCTTACCTACTGCGGGACGGGCAGCGAGGATTACCAGGTCGGTTGGCTGCCAGCCATAGGTAACGCGGTCCAATGTAGGAAAGCCGCTGGGAACACCCGAAATATCATCTGTTTTGGTCCTGAGTTCATCAATACGGTTAATGGTTTTGGCTAATATATTGCCAATATCATCGAAATTCTTTTTCAGGTAATTGTTGGTAATGTTGAACATTTTGGACTCACTATCGTCCAATAAGTCAAACACATCAGTGCTGTCTTCATAGGCATCACCAATGATCTCACCACTGATACGGATCAGCTCGCGCTGGATGAATTTCTGTAACACGATCCTGGCGTGTGCCTCAATATTGGCGGTGGATACAACCGAATTGGTGAGTTTGGTAACATAGTAAGGTCCGCCTACCAGGTCCAGTTTTTCCTGCGTTTTTAATTCTTCCACGACCGTTAGGATATCAATAGGCATGCTTTTCTGCTGCAGGCTTTGCATGGACCTGAAGATCAGTTGGTGTGCTTCAACATAAAAACACTCGGGTTTGATGATCTCGGTAACGGTATCAAACGCACTTTTTTCGAGCATAATAGCACCCAAAACAGCTTCTTCCAGTTCTTTGGCTTGCGGCGGTACTTTGCCATACACCATGGTACTCATGTCTATCGAAGGTATTCTCCTCTTCCGGTGGTCTTTGTTCAGGCTGGTAAGGTCCATGTTCGGTCTTGGTCTGTTTGGGTTATGTAAGTCTTAGTCTGTGTTTCTGCTCTTATGCCCGGTAAGGTAACCTATGTTACGGAATTGTTACCAAAGCAATAAGGGGGAGCGAATATGGGGTAAGAAATCGGCTTGTAAAAATTTTTTTCATCGAATATTCATCCACATCATTTCACAGCTCCATGCACAGTGTTTCGCCTTCTGTTCACACAATTTACTAAGGTTATCCACGAAATTCAAAAGTTTTCCGCCGTTGCCCGGTGGTAATTCACAATGAGCTGTGCACAAAGATTTCTCGGAAAAAGGGGGTAGTTAACAGCTAAAAACCGTAACTAAAGGGAATAGGTATTAACCCGCATTTTTGAACAAAATGAGTCCTGTAAACGCTTTCAGCACCCTTCCTTCCACTTCCAGATTTTATCACCTATTTTTGACGCCCGTAAAAAGAGCAAGCAATTATGACCATTAGTTACAACTGGCTGAGTGAATACCTGCCTGCCGGGCAGGCAGGCATTACCGAAACGCCGGATCCTGAGAAATTGTCAAAGATCCTTACATCGATAGGACTGGAAGTGGAGAGCCTCGAAGCATATGAAAGTATCAAAGGCGGGTTGAAGGGACTGGTAATCGGAGAAGTGCTGACATGCGGGCAACACCCTAATGCTGATAAATTAAAGGTGACCACTGTCAATATTGGTGCTAATGAGCCATTGCAGGTGGTTTGCGGGGCCGCAAACGTAGCTGCCGGACAAAAAGTGGTAGTGGCTACGGTAGGGACCACCATCTATCCTGTTTCAGGTGAACCTCTTACCATGAAAGTGGCCAGGATACGCGGTGTGGAAAGCTATGGGATGATCTGTGCGGAAGATGAAATAGGTATTGGTACCAGTCACGAAGGTATCCTGGTACTGCCTTCTGACTTAACACCCGGTATGCCTGCCGCGGATTATTTTAAACCTTACTCGGACTGGATCTACGAAATAGGTCTTACCCCCAACCGCATGGATGCGATGAGCCATTTTGGGGTTGCAAAAGATATATGCGCCTATATTACCCATCACCAAAAAGAAGCAAAACCACAAAGTCCCTATACTGCTGAACTGAAAGCGGATAACCATCAGCTGCCCATCAAAGTAATCATCGAAAATACAGATGCCTGCCAGCGGTATTCGGGTATCAGCATCAGCGGCGTTACGGTCAAGGCATCACCTCAATGGCTGAAGGATAAACTGATGGCCATTGGTTTGCGCCCGATCAACAATATTGTGGACATCACCAATTTCATCCTCCATGAAACGGGGCAGCCACTGCATGCATTTGATGCCGGTGCGATCACAGGAGGTACCGTCATCGTGAAAAACCTTGCCGAAGGCACAGTATTTGTGACACTGGATGAAAAAGAAAGGAAATTGGGGAAAGAAGACCTGATGATCTGCAATGCAGCCGAAGCAATGTGTATTGCGGGCGTTTTTGGCGGACTAAAAAGCGGAGTGAAGGATAGTACTAAAAATATTTTCCTGGAAAGCGCCTGGTTTAATCCGGTAAGCATCCGTAAAACATCTGTGCGGCATGGATTACGCACAGATGCAGCTGCACGGTTTGAAAAAGGAACGGATATTTCAAATACAGTCAATGTATTGAAACGAGCTGCGCTGCTGATCAAAGAAATTGCCGGCGGCCAGATCTCAAGTGAAGTGGTGGATGTGTACCCCAATCCCCGGCCAAAGACAGAAGTATTGCTTAAGAACCATTACCTGAAAAAATTGAGTGGTAAAAATTACCATCCCGATAAAGTGAAAAGGATATTGACCAGCCTGGGTTTTGAGATCGTTAAAGAAGGAATGGATGAATTAGTAGTCGCAGTGCCCTACAGCAAACCTGATATCAGTATCCCCGTAGATATTGTAGAAGAAGTGGTAAGGATAGATGGACTGGATAATATTGATATTCCAGCTGCTATTACCATTAGTCCGGCAGTGGATCAGATGGGACTGAAGGAAGCATTGAAGGACAAGGTGGCCAATTACCTGGTAGGACAGGGCTTTGTTGAAATATTCACCAATTCAATTACCAATAGCCAATATTTTGATGAAACAGTGCTGGCGAATTCGGTAAAGATGATCAATAACCTGAGTGCTGAGCTGGATGTACTGCGTCCGTCGATGCTGGAAACAGGATTGGAAACCATCGCCTACAATATCAACCGGAAAAACCACAACCTGCAGTTGTTTGAATACGGCAAAACATACAGCACAACTGCGCCGGGGGCATATAAAGAAGCAGAACACCTTTGTTTGTATATGACAGGCGATGACCATGAAGACGGATGGAGGACAAAGAGCAGGCAGCATGACCTGTATAGTGCAAAGGGATTGGTACAGGCAGTGTTATTGCTTTGCGGATTGTATGATATTCATTTTATGGCATCGGAACAGGCGGCAACCGGACTTGCAGTTTATAGTGGTAAACAACTGCTTGGAAACTTAGTTGAGGTAAACAGGAAAAAACTGCAGGATTTTGATATCAGGCAGGCGGTGCATTTTGTTGATTTTGATTTTGCAGCACTGGTAAAAGCCACTGGTAAACAGAAGATCGTGTACAGGGAAGTGGGTAAATTTCCGGCTATGCAACGTGATCTTGCCATGGTAGTGGCACGCACCGCTACCTATGAGGCAATGGAAATAGTGGTGCAAAAGCTGAAATTGCCAAAGCTGAAAGGAATGCGTTTGTTTGATGTGTTTGAAAGTGATAAACTGGGGACTGATAAGAAATCGGTGGCGATTAATTTTACTTTTGCAGATGATGAAAAAACCCTGACCGATAAAGAGGTGGATGGAATGATGGCGACACTTGTCCAGGGATTTGAAAAAGAATTGAATGCAGCAATAAGAAAATAATCTTAGCTGCAAACGTGTATAACAAGTGAAGTAAAAAAACACGCTTCTTCATTATTGCCAGTATCTTAGAGAGATGGTTGACCTCGACGTACAAATAAAAAGCATCCAGGAAAAGCTTCAGCAATTGTTGAGGCAACAGCAGTTGCTGCAAAAGGAAAACCAGAAACTGAAAAAAGAACTGGAAAAAGCAATAGTATCCGCCCGGGAAAAAGAAGCCATCACGCAATCTCTTCAGCAACAGGTAGACGCTTTGAAACTGGGAACAACGGCCCGTAGTACAGAAGAAAAGGGTGCATTGGAGAAAAGGATTGATGTGTACCTGAAAGAAATTGATAAATGCTTAGCCTTACTGAATGCATAACCCATGTCAGAACTCATCCCCGTAAATATTGTCATCGCCGACCGCAGTTACCGCCTGAAAATACAGGCGGCAGATGAAGAAACGGTGCGGAAGACTGCCAATCTCATCAATGATAAAATAGCTGAATTCCGCGAGAGCCTGGCAGGCAGGGATATGCAGGACTATGTGGCAATGGTACTTTTATGGTTCGCTACAGAACAGAACCAGTCGGGCATTGACCTTGTAAAATGGGGTGAAGTTGCCGATAGTTTATCCTCCCTTGCAAAAATGATGGATAAAGCCCTCACAGAAAGCCAGATATAAGGCACTTCTTACTTATCTTCGCTCACTTATCATTTACTTATTACAGCAAAATGAGTTGTGACATGCACAACATGATTGTGAATTATTTAAAAAATTGCCAAACACATGGACCAGACAACACTTGTCTCAATAATTATTGGAGTATCCACACTGATAGTGGGGCTTGTAGCGGGGAAATTTCTTTTCGCTAAAAACACAAAAAAGCAGGTAGAAGACGCAGAATCGCAGGCTAAGAATATCCTCAGGGAAGCCGAACTCAGGGCAGAAACGATTAAAAAAGAAAAGCAATTAGAGGCGAAAGAGCGTTTCGTACAGTTAAAGGCAGAGCATGATAAAGAAGTGCTTGAACGTAACCGGAAAATAGGTGAATCTGAGAACCGTGCCAAACAGAAAGAGATTGCCATTAACCAGAAAGAAGCTGCTTTAGACAAGCAGATCAAGGAGAATGAAGCGATCAAAGAGAACCTGAACCGCCAGATAGAAGTGGTTAACCATAAGCGCACCGAACTGGAAAAGCACCAGGAGGAGCATATCCGCCGTCTTGAAAAAATAGCTGGCCTGAGTGCCGAGGAGGCAAAAAGCCAGCTGATCGAAAGCCTGAAACAGGAAGCCCATACACAAGCGCTGGTACTGCAACAGGAAATTATTGAAGACGCCAAGCAAAAGGCGAATAAAGAGGCCCGTAAGATTGTTATCCAGTCGATACAGCGTACCGCCGCTGAACAGACGATCGAAAATACGGTTACGGTTTTCAACCTGGAGACGGATGAAATCAAGGGGCAGATCATTGGACGTGAGGGTCGTAATATCCGCGCCATTGAGGCAGCAACGGGGGTTGACCTGATTGTGGACGACACACCTGAGGCCATCATCCTTTCCTCATTCGATCCGTTACGTCGTGAAATAGCCCGTTTGAGCCTGCAACGCTTAGTGGCAGATGGTCGAATCCACCCTGCCCGTATTGAGGAAGTGGTAGAGAAAACCCGCCGCCAGCTGGAAGAACAGGTGATGGAAATTGGCGAGCGTACCGTCATCGAAATGGGTATCCACGGATTGCATAAAGAACTGGTGCGAATTGTTGGTAAAATGCGTTTCCGTTCTTCCTACGGACAAAACCTGTTGATGCACAGCCGGGAAACCGCTAACCTGTGTGGCATCATGGCTTCCGAACTGGGGATGAACCCTAAATTAGCCAAGCGTGCCGGGTTACTTCACGATATTGGTAAAGTACCAGATGAGGAAACCGAATTAAGCCATGCACTCCTGGGTGCTAAACTGGCTGAAAAATATGGTGAGAACCCTGCCGTTGTCAATGCCATCGGTGCCCACCACGACGAAATGGAGATGCAATATGTGATCTCTCCCATTGTACAGGCCTGTGATGCCATCAGCGGCGCCCGCCCGGGTGCCCGCCGTGAGATCATGCAGCAATACCTGCAGCGGATCAAAGACCTTGAAAACCTGGCTTTAGCCTATCCCGGTGTAGAAAAAGCTTATGCCATACAGGCCGGAAGGGAGTTGCGCGTGATTGTGGAAGCCGAGAAAGTGACAGATGGTGAAAGTGACAAGCTAAGCTTTGAAATAGCCCAGAAAATACAGACTGAAATGACCTATCCGGGCCAGATCAAAGTGACGGTAATCAGGGAAAAGCGTGCGGTAAACGTGGCCAGGTAAAAAAAATCAGCCATCAGCCATCGAAAAATCAGAAATTATTCCTTACCTTTGCCGTCCGCAAAAATTAAAAGTTATGAACGCAGCAGTTCAGTTTGTACACGACCAGTTGACCGCAAAAAAGGACCATCCAAAGTTCAAAGCGGGTGATAACATAACCGTTAACTATAAGATCGTTGAGGGTGGTAAAGAGCGTATCCAGAGCTTTCGTGGCGATGTGATCAAATTACAGGGTAATGGTGCCACAGCTTCATTTACCGTGCGTAAAATATCTGATGGTGTAGGTGTTGAACGTTTGTTCCCTATCCTGTCTCCCAATATCGATTCTATCGTATTAAACAAAACAGGTAAGGTTCGCCGTGCGAAATTGTTCTATCTCCGTGAGAGAAGCGGTAAGAGCGCACGTATTAAAGAAAAACGTTTCTAATTATTTTGTGAAAATATTTGAAGGCGGAAGCTTAGTAACAACTAAACTTCCGCCTTTTTGTTAGGTCTTAGAAGCGTGATTAATTTATTTAAGGGTTGGGTGATGTTTTGCCTTACCTTTGGTGTCCTCAAAACAATATTTTTATGGGTAACTTAGGTTTTCAAGAGATCTTATTGATTGCAGTTGTTGTACTGGTTTTATTTGGTGGAAGAAAAATCCCTGAATTTATGAGAGGCCTGGGTAAAGGCATCCGTGAATTCAATGATGCCAAGAACAGTGTGAAGAAAGAACTGGAAGAAGGCATGAAAGAAAAAGACCAGACCCCCCCGTCAACAACCCAACAGTAATCATTTCTCTAAAGCAACTTTAGCCTTTGTTTCGGTTCAGTTCAATCAAAGACTATCATACCGCATTGCAGAACGGCCAAACCACCTGTGTGGAGGCCGTTCATTTTTATGCAGCTGCAATCAGGAATGCTGCACAGCTCAATGCCTATTTAGAAGTGTATGAGCAGGAAGCATTGCGGCGTGCGGCAGAACTGGATCTGCAACGGGCGTCCGGACAACCAATTGGCAAACTTCATGGCGTTATTGTTGGCCTGAAAGATGTCATCTGCTACAAAGGCCACAGGGTTTCAGCCGCCTCGCATATTCTCGAAGAATTTACTACTGTCTACAGTGCTACTGCTACAGAAAAACTACTGGCTGCGGGTGCCATTATCATTGGCAGGCAGAACTGCGATGAATTCGCCATGGGCAGCAGCAATGAAAATTCAGCTTTTGGTCCGGTTAAGAATGCCATAGATAACACAAGGGTACCTGGAGGTTCATCGGGTGGATCGGCGGTGGGTGTACAAGCCGGACTTTGCATGGTAAGCCTTGGCAGCGATACCGGCGGATCTGTCAGGCAACCGGCAGATTTTTGTGGTATTGTGGGACTGAAACCTACTTATGGCCGGGTATCCCGGTATGGGCTGATTGCCTATGCTTCGTCGTTTGACCAGATAGGTATTTTCGCCAATACAGTAGAAGATGCAGCGCTGACATTAGAAGTGATTGCAGGTGCTGATGAGTTTGACAGCACTGTCTCAGCACAACCGGTGCCAGTTTATTCAGAAACCTTACCAGGTGCGACCGGTAAAAAATACCGTTTGGCTTATTTCAGGGAATCGCTGGAACACCCCGGACTTGATCCGGCGATCAAAACAGCTACAGAATCGTTTATAAAAAAATTAACGGCAGCGGGCCATACGGTGGAACCCGTTGATTTTGAGTTACTTGAATATGTTGTTCCGACTTATTATGTCTTAACCACCGCTGAGGCCTCCAGTAACCTTTCCCGCTATGACGGTGTGAAATATGGCTACAGGGCAAAAGGCGTTGATAAGGACCTGACAGCCCTGTATAAAGCCACCCGCAGCCAGGGATTTGGTAAAGAAGTACAGCGAAGAATCATGCTGGGGACTTTTGTGCTGAGTGCCGGTTATTTTGACGCTTATTTTACTAAGGCACAGCAGGTTAGGAAGATATTAAGCGACCGTACCAAGGTTATTTTTGCACAATACGACGCCATTATTTCACCTACGGTTCCTTCCCCGGCTTTTAAGCTGGACGAAAAGAGCAATGATCCGGTAGAAATGTTCCTGGCGGATATCTATACAGTCTTCGCCAACCTGGTTGGGATACCGGGTATTTCCATTCCACTCTTCCAACACGCCAATGGTATGCCTTTTGGGCTACAGGTAATGACTTCTCATTTCGATGAGGTATCTTTGCTGCAGGTTTCCAAAGAGATGGTTGCACTCGGCAGGTAAAGCAGCCCCGCCCCTCACAAAACAGGATCAATTAGTCATGAATCAGTTCCGCTATGCAATGGTTTGGGATCAATCTGCACTGTAATATAGCTATCACCAGGATCACCCCGGTGTGTTTTGCCTTTGTAGTGGGAGGCCTGGCTACTATGTCATTCACCAATGGAGAGAATGCCAAGCCTTTAAGTGATTCCACCCTTGCTGCGAAATACGGGTTCAGAAGCCTTTTTACCAATAACCATTTCGATGCCACAAAGCCATATGCAGCCCAGCTGAATCCCAGGGCCGTTTCTTTTGTGCAGGAGTATATCCGTAAGCAGGGCAAAGAGCTGGAACGGATGAAAAGCTGGGGTAAACCCTATTTTGACCTGTACGATAATATCCTCACCGACTACGGGCTGCCCAAAGAAATGAAATACCTGAGTGTGATAGAAAGCCACCTCAGTTCCGGACTGGTATCATGGGCAGGAGCTGTGGGGCCCTGGCAATTGATGGACTATGAAGCCAAACGTTATGGCCTGCGTGTAGGCGGTATGCGCGATGAAAGGATGGATTATTACAAGAGCACCCATGTGGCTGCAAAGCTGATGAAAGAGTTGTATGGTGAATTTGGCGACTGGCTATTGGTTGTTGCCGCTTATAATGGGGGAGGTGGAAGGGTAAGGCAGGCGATACGTAGAGCCGGAAGCCGCGATTTCTGGAACCTTCAATATTACCTTCCCGAAGAAACGCGTAATCATGTAAAAAAATTCATTGGCACGCATTATATATTTGAAGGCAGCGGAGGCCTTACTACCATGACCGCCAGTGAAACCGAAGTGCAGAAAGCTGCCTCCCTTAATCCGCAGGAATTGCGGTTGAGTGAAGAAGAACTGGCTGCTACCGCAGTGGTTGAAGTAGGGGGCCGTTATAATGCAGCTGTGCTGACCAACCAATTATCGATTGACCCCTTCCAGTTCAATAAATGGAACCCTGGTTTTAACAAAATCCTGTCCTCAGGTAAAAAATATTCCATGCGGTTGCCGAAAGACAAGGTAGCTTCATTCGAGGCCCGAAAGGAAAAATTGCTGATGGAGTCTGTAAGGGCGCTCTTACGGGGAAGCACCGGAACTGGATGACCGTAATACCTGCTCTATGGCCACAGCTTTCAATAAACACTCCTCGTATTCTTTTTCCGGATCACTGTAAAAAGTGATGCCGCCACCTACAAGGTAGCTGAGGTATTGAGAAGTGGCATTGTACAGCATGCTCCTGATGACTACATTAAAATCAAAGTCTCCCGATGGGGTAATATAGCCAACAGCACCAGAGTAAATACCTCTTTTGGTTTGTTCATATTGTTCAATCAGTTGCAATACCCTTTTTTTCGGAGCACCTGTCATGCTGCCCATTGGGAAAGTGGCCTTCAGGATAGAGGAAAGGTCAACATCGTCTGCCAGTTCACCCGTTATTGTTGAGATCATCTGGTGAACCTGCGGAAAGCTATAGATGCCGAACAGCTCTTCTACTTTTACAGTACCTTCTTTACATAAACGGCTCAGGTCATTACGCACGAGGTCGACTACCATGACGTTCTCACGTCTGTCTTTTTCGCTGTGCTGTAATTGTTTGATCAGTTGCAGATCGGCCTCCGGGTTGGTCATATCCCGTTTCGCCGTACCCTTAATGGGTTGTGACAGAATGGTGTTTCCCTTTTTCTGCAGGTAGCGTTCAGGGCTGGCACATAACAGGTATTTATCTTCCAGTTTATAAAAACAGGCAAAAGGGTTGGGCGATAAAGCCGTGAGCTGGTGATATACTGCCAAAGGTGCTATGACGGTATGTTCTGCATAGAATTCCTGGCAGAAATTAAGTTCATAACAATCGCCCCTATGGATGTGTTCGCGTAATTGCTGGATGATGGCAATGTACTTATCCTTGCTTATCCGTGATTGCGTGTGTACGATTCCGGTCGGACGGCCCTGTTCTGAAGAACAGGATAGTATCTCACGATATACTTTTGCAGGGTCGACGGAAACTGTTGATATAACAACTTCATTGGATAGTAACTGCAATACTGTTTCGGGACGAAAGAAAAAAACAGTAGGAAAGCCAATATGATCAGGGTGTGCTGACTGTAATTGTTCTATTTCATTTTTCAGGTCGTAATTGATATGCCCGAAAACCCAGTCCCGCTGGTGCTGTATAAAGGCAGAGAGCCGGGCTAATATATCTTCCTTAGCTGTAAACAGTTCTGCCGCGCCGGCTGCTGCGAGGCATTCAACGGTATGGTGACTGGAATGGTATTGGTGGTTATCCAGAAAAGAACAAATGTTGAACCGGTTGGTCCAGTTCAACATTTGCTTTTTGAATATTGTTGTATCGGGTACTGTAAAAGATGCAGTTATTCTATTCACTTGCAGGATGATTAAAAATCATCATCATCGTCGTCATCAAATCCACCGCTTTTATCATTAAACAGGTCAAACTCTTTGAAGTCGTCGTCTAATTTAAAGTCGTCATCACTTTCTTCTCCTTTCTTTTTGCTGCCGGCCCCTGCTTTTTTGGTCTTGCTTTTGGGAATATCAAACTCATCAAAATCAGGGTCCCAGTCGTCATCTTCCTCTGCTTTGCCCCAATCATCTTCGGGTTCATCCATATCCTCGTCGTCATCATCGTCGTCATCGTCCCTGGACTTTTTCGCCTTACTGCCTTTTGAAGGAGATTTTTTTGCAGATGGCTTTACATCTGTTTCATCATCATCTTCAAAATCATCATCATCCTCTTCAACCTGCTTTTTGCTTTTAGAAGACGGTTTCTCATCAGCATTCTTTGCTGGAGCATTTTTTGGTGTGGAGGATTTTTTATCCTTATCAGATTTCGCTGCCATATTCCAATAAGATTACTGCGTAAAATTTCAACGCAAATTGCTATTAACCAAATATTTTTTTCTTTCACAAATGCAGTGCCAACTACTGCTATATATGAACGATCTGTTCACGTCCAGGGCCATTAGAAACATATTTAACCGGGGCTCCTATATAGTTATTGATAAAATCAATATAAGTGCCCATCGTGGGCGGTAAGCCAGCAGCTTCTTTTACCTGGGTAGTATCTGTATTCCACCCTTTGAAACTTTGCAGAACAGGGTCTATTTTGACCCTCGATATCTGGTAAGGCACTTCCTGTGTTTGTTCGCCGTTGATACCATAGGCGGTACAAACTTTCAGCTCTTCGAACGAATCCAGTACATCGGCCTTGGTCATGATTACTTTGGTAACGCCATTGATCATACAGGCATAACGGAGGGCTACAAGATCGATCCATCCGCAACGGCGGGGCCGGCCTGTGGTGGCACCAAATTCATTACCCAGTTTGCGCAATTCTTCGCCGGTGGCATCGTGCAGTTCTGTAGGGAAGGGCCCGCCGCCAACCCTGGTACAATAAGCTTTGGTAACACCCAATACTTCATTGATCTGCTTGGGCGATACACCGAGCCCGGTACAAACACCTGCAGAAATGGTATTCGACGAGGTAACAAACGGGAAAGTACCAAAATCTATGTCCAGCATGCTGCCTTGTGCCCCTTCGGCCAATACTTTTTTGCCTTCTTTTATCTTATTGTTAATAAAGTATTCTCCCTTGATAACGTTGAGCGTCTTCAGAAATTCCAATGCTTCAAAGAATTCTTCCTCCCATGCAGAAATATCTTCAATGAAATGAAAATTATCCAGCAGTTTCTGGTGCTTGAGGCGGAGTTTGATGTATTGCGTGGTAAAGCTTTTATCCAACAGGTCACCTACGCGCAATGCATTTCTACCTGTTTTATCCATATAAGCCGGCCCGATCCCTTTTAAAGTAGAACCGATCTTGCTTTCTCCTTTTGCTAATTCAGAAGCTTTGTCAAGTGCCCTGTGTGTAGGAACGATGATATTGGTTTTGTCAGACAGGAACAGGTTCTTCCTGACATCAATACCGTAGGCTGCCACGGCATCGCATTCCCTTTTCAGGGTAACAGGATCGAGCACTACGCCATTTCCGATCACATTGATCGTATTCTGATGAAAAATACCGGAGGGTATCTGGTGCAGTACCATTTTTTTACCATCAACATACAAAGTATGCCCTGCATTAGGGCCACCCTGGAAACGGGCAATAATATCATACTTGGGAGCGAAATAATCAACGATCTTTCCCTTCCCTTCATCACCCCACTGTAAACCAAGAATTACATCAACCATAATATGTTTTTGAATCGCCGCAAAAATAGGAGTTAGTTTGTTGTTTATGGTCGATGGTCTGTGGTTTATTTTTTAAACAGCAGGCTGCGAACCACAGACGGGTTTAACTCTCCGTGTCAAACCTGTCAACCGTTTGTATGCCCTGTAATGCCTTTAACCTGCTTACCAGTTCCTCCAGCTCTTCTTTGTCGTGTACGAATACTTTGATAGTACCCTGGAACAGCCCTTCTTTTGATTCAATGGTGAGACCGGAGATGTTGATACGAAGGTCCCCACTGATCACATTCGTAATTTTATTAATGACACCCACATCATCCAATCCGATTATTTTTAGTCCGGTAAGGAAAGATATCTCTTTGTTTTTAGCCCATTTGGTTTTTACCACCCTGTGACCATAGTTGGCTAAGAGCTGGGCTGCGTTGGGGCAGGTTGTCCTGTGAATGATCAGCCCCTTTCCCGTGCTTACAAACCCGAACACGTCATCTCCGGGGATGGGGTTACAGCATTTAGCCAGCGAATACATGATCTTATCGCTGCTCTCGCCAAAAATGATCAGTTCAGAATCTTTGCGGCTGTATGATTTCTGATGGCTGTGATCAATCGCTATCTCGGTAACCACAGATTTGGGCTTGGGTATTTCAATCTTATCG
>JBHAFM010000115.1:0-18045 GCA_041856175.1 Sediminibacterium sp. | reverse complement strand
GATCCACAATCAGCACATCACCGTTGTAAATGCCCGCGCCGATCATGGCATCGCTGTTCATGCGGAAGAAGAAAGTGGCGGGTTTGTTGCGGATCAGTTGTTCATTCAGGTCAATACCCCTTTCCATGTAATCGTCAGCCGCTGCGCCAAAACCGGTGGCGTTGGCGGTGGGTATTTCCCATTGGCTGAATTGTTTGGAGCCTTTATAGGCGGCTCCGTGCCATTGTTCCCCATCCATATAAATAAATTTTGTTTAGCTAAATTATTTAGTAAATTTATACTAAAATTATTATCACTGTAAAAAATATTTATGGAAAGAGCAGATTGCAGTTACCAGCTGGTGGCCCGTTTTGAGGAGGGGGCGCTTACCCTGGCCCATTTTATGGCAAGGGAAGACATGGAAGCGACACTGATCCGCTGGATGCACCGGATCATCAGTGCGCAGAAAAGCTTTACGGTGGCATGGCAGTCCGGCAGCGGGCAGTCGCCTTCCGGCCATTACCTGCGCATACAGGACCCGCTGCCCTTTCAGCGGCTGGCCAAGGCATTGCAGGTGGTGGATCAGTATGTGAAAAGTTATGGTTGCCCGGGAATGACCTTCATTACACAGCCCTGCATGCCGGCAGGTACCCGTTTAGCAGCAACCGCCGGTGGCCAGGATGATATATACCAGCCATTCGAAGTAAAGGAGCTGGTATTACTGCGCAGGCAACACCAGTACGATGCCTGTAAACAGGTCAATGTATTTGGCCTGCAGCCCGCATAAATGGATTAATAAAATAAGAACAGGTGAAACAAAACAATATGCATCCTCCGGTAAACCCTTTAGCTTCTTATGCCATGAGTGATTATTTGCTGGTATTGGAACCGCATGAGGCATTACGGACGGATATCATGGACATCAAAAAGAAGTTTGCGGCCGGTTATGAATGTCCGATAGCGGCGCATGGCAAACCGCATATTACCCTGGTAAGATTTCACCAGTATGATATGCTGGAGACGAGGATTGTACAACGTTTAAAAGCGATTACCCTGGCGCAGGCTTCTTTTATGGTGGAGCTGGAAGATTTTGGCAGTTTTCCCACACATACCATTTATATCCAGGTGAAAACCAAAGTGGAGATTGTTGAACTGGTCAGATCGTTAAGACCAGTTCAGCGATTGATGAAGATGGACAAAGAACACAAACCGCATTTTATTACAGAACCGCACCTGACTGTTGCAAGAAAATTATTGCCCTGGCAATATGAGAAAGGATGGCTGGAATACAGCAATAGTCATTTCGCCGGCAAATTCATGGCGGACCACCTGTTACTGCTGCGGAAGAGGCTGGGCGAAAACAGGTATGAAACAGTGCAACGGTTCGGGCTGATGAATGTGAAGCGGGAGGTTACACAAACAACATTATTTTTTTGAGATGGATGAAACACAACAGGATCAAACCGATCAATATTTAAAGGGGCGCGGCGCACAGTTCAATCCACGCAACCGCTTTCTGAAAAATGAAAGGGTAAGGGAGCAGATTGAATCGATCGACGACTGGACGGAACCCAATGAAGCAACCGTATACCTGGAAGACAATGCCAAAGGGATCGTTAATAAAGTGGATAGTCCCGATGTAGGTATGTTTTACAGTATGAACCCCTACCAGGGATGTGAGCATGGTTGTATTTATTGTTATGCCCGCAATGCGCATGAATATTGGGGGTATAGTGCGGGACTCGATTTTGAGCGAAAGATCATCGTCAAGAAGAATGCGCCTCAGTTGCTGCGGAAATTCCTGATGAATAAAAACTGGCAATGTGTTCCCATCAGTTTAAGCGGCAATACGGATTGTTACCAGCCAGCTGAGAAAAAATTCAGGATCACGCGGCAGTTGCTGGAAGTGTGCAATGAATTCAATCAACCTGTGGGTATGATCACCAAGAATGCGGGCATACTGCGCGACAAGGATCTGCTGCAGGAAATGGCAAAGAAAAAATTAGTGAGTGTATTGGTCAGTATTACTTCGTTCAATGAAGACCTGCGCCGTGCCATGGAGCCAAGGACCACTACGGCAAAACAAAGACTGCGTGTGATCAAAGAGCTGAGCGATGCGGGGGTACGTGCAGGAGTGATGCTGGGGCCAATGATACCAGGATTGAATGAACACGAAATGCAAAACATTATGCAGGCGGCAAGCATGAATGGCGCCTCTTTCAGCGCATATACATTCATCCGGCTCAATGGCGCTATCAAGCTGATCTTTCATGACTGGCTGTATAAAAATTTCCCTGACCGGGCAGACAAAGTATGGCACCTGATCGAAAATGGCCACGGGGGGCAGGTAAATGACAGTCGCTATGGCGTTCGCATGCGCGGCGAAGGCCCCATTTCAGATTTAATAAAACAGCAGTTTATCAAATACAATAAACGCTACAAGCTGAATGCGGAACGCTGGGAGTTGGATTGTACGCAATTCAGGAGGCCGGGAGAACAGGGGCGATTGTTTTAGGCTGCAATCCCTATCTTTAAGAGCAACTATCGCTCATGGCTCTATTGAAACGCAACCTGTCGCTGTCAACTACTATTGCCATTGTGGTAGGTGGTGTTATCGGTTCCGGCATTTTCATGAAGCCTGCACTGATGGCTTCGCAATTAAGATATCCCTTATTGCTGTTGAGTGTTTGGGTAGTGGCAGGCATTATTACACTGTTTGGCGCTTTGTCCAATGCCGAAGTAGCCGCTATGTTTCCGGAAACAGGGGGACAATACATCTTCTTCAAAAAAATGTATGGTAATGGATTTGCTTTCCTGTACGGATGGGCTGCCTTTGCAGTATTTAATACTGCAGGCAATGCTTCCATTGCTTATGTGTTTTCACAGTATGCTAATTATTTCATTGACCTGCCACGGTTCCCTGCTGCCACTGAACAGGCATTCAGGCTGCATATCCCATTGGTGGGAAATATTTTTCCGCTGGAAAATATAGGCGTTAAACTGCTTACGGCCTTCATCATCCTCATCCTCACATTCATCAGTTACCGCAGTGTGCAATATGGCAGCGCGTTGCAACGTTTCCTGACTGCACTAAAAGCAATAGCCATTATTTTACTGATAGGAGGCGTTTTGTTTTCAGGTAAAGGCGCGTGGCATAATATAGTTGCCATTGCCCCGGGTATGCCATCGGGATGGGCACTGGTTAGCGCTTATATGGCTGCTATTGCCGGCGCTTTCTGGGCCTATGACGGATGGAATAACATCACATTTGTAGCAGGGGAAATTAAAGACCCGCAGCGGAATATTCCATTGAGCTTATCAACGGGTTTGTTTTTTTGCATGATCGTATATGCATTGGTCAATCTTGCATTTTTATATGTATTACCGGTAGATAAAATGGCTGCTTCTTCTTTTATAGCATCCGATGCAGCAAAAGTTGCGTGGGGTATCGGAGGAGGCAGCCTGATTGCAGGGATGGTGATGTTGTTTGTACTGGGTACAACCAATGCGAATGTGCTGGCCACTGCAAGGGTAACTTATGCAATGGGAACGGAAAACAGATGGTTTGGCTGGGCAGGTAAAATACAGCCGCGTTATAATACCCCGGGTAATGCATTGGTGTTAAATGCCTGCTGGACCATCCTGCTCATCTTCAGTGGTTCCTTTGATATGCTTACCGACATGCTCATTTTTGTAAGCTGGTTCTTTTACGGAATGAGCGCATTGGGTGTTTTTATCCTGCGAAGAAAAATGAAAGACGAACCCCGTTTCTACAAAGTATGGGGCTATCCTGTAGTGCCTTTGGTGTTTGTATTGTTTACTGCTTTTTTCCTGGGCATCACTTTATATACCGATATCATCAATTACAGAAATGGCGCCACGCCTGTTATAAATGCCTGCTTGGGAATACTGATCACCTGCGCAGGAATACCCGTGTATTACTTGTCGGGGAAACGTAAAAGATTGATGGTTGCTAAATAATTAAGCATATTTTCAGGTATAATGAACAGGTTTTCAACGCTTAGTTTTATTTTCGCCTGAAACCCACGAATGCATGATGGAGGAAGCGATTAAAGCGATTGATAGCCTGTTCCTTTTATTACAGAAAAGGAAAGCGGACAGAATAGAAAAATTACCACAAAGCGGGAGCGACAGGAGCTACTTCCGCATTTATGCAGGCATGGACACTTATATTGCCACTTATAACCTGAACAGAAAAGAAACACAGACCTTCATTAATTTCAGCAGGCATTTTAAAGATACGGGATTGCCGGTACCATTGATCCTGGGAGTGAATGAAGAGGATACCATTTACATACAGGAAGATTTAGGCAGGGATTCTTTATTGAATAAACTGGAACAGAATGGACATAACGGGTATACGTATGGTTTGTTTCAGAAGAGTTTATCGCAATTAGCCAAAATGCAAATCCTGGGCGACAGGGGCCTGAATTATGACTGGTGCCTGACAGCCAAAGAATTCGGCAAACAGGCAATCCTGAGCGACCTGTTGTACTTCAAATATTATTTCTTAGACACTTTGCAGTTGCCGTACGATAAACAAGCCATGCTCGATGACTTTGAAGCATTGAGTACCTACCTGACCCATACGGAGTACAAATACTTTATGTTCCGCGATTTTCAGAGTCGCAATATCATTGTGAAAAACGATGAAGCCAGTTTTATTGATTACCAGGGAGGTATGAAAGGCGCGTTGCAATATGACGTGGCTTCCCTGTTATGGCAGGCAAAAGCAGAATTGAGCGAAGCATGGAAAGACAAGCTGCTCGATTATTATATGGATGAAATAGATCAACTGCTGGAACGGCCTGTTGACAGGATCACATTTGTGAGCCAGTATAACGGGTACGTATTAATACGGTTATTGCAGGTGATGGGTGCGTACGGGTTCAGAGGCTTGTTTGAACGCAAGGCGCATTTCTTAGCCAGCATTCCACTGGCGATGCGCAACCTGAAATTTTTTATCAACCATAAAAGAATTGGCATCAATACACCTGAATTTGACCGGGTATTGAAATTAGTAGTAACCGATGATATGATAGCACGCTTTGAACCGCTACAGGCGAACGAGCAAACACCATTGGTCATTCAGGTCAACAGCTTTAGTTATAAAACAGGAATACCACAGGATGATGGTGAAAATGGCGGAGGATTTGTGTTTGATATGAGAGGGATACTCAATCCCGGTCGTTTTGAGGAATACAAGAAACTGAATGGAACAGATAAACCCGTACAGGATTTCTTAGAGCAGCGCACTAAGATGAATGAGTTCCTGAACAGTGTGTGGGACCTGATCGATATTACGGTAGAGAATTACTTAGGCCGGGATTTTGAGCACCTGATGATCAATTTCGGTTGCACCGGTGGCCAGCACCGCAGTGTATACGCCGCCGAACAAACAGCCAGGCACTTGAAAAATAAGTACAAAGTGAAAGTAGCACTACAACATACCAATCAAAAAAACTGGCTGCAATAAATTCGTGCCCATATGAAAGCAATGATCTTCGCCGCCGGCCTTGGCACCCGTCTCAAGCCCTGGACCGATCATCACCCCAAGGCCCTGGCTGTGGTGAATGGTAAAAGCCTGTTGCAGCGTAATATCGAATACTTACAGCTGCATGGCATTACTGAAGTGATCGTGAATGTGCATCATTTTGCGGACCAGGTTGTCCATGCCATTGAGCAAAACAAAGGCTGGGGAAGTACAGTCACTGTTTCTGATGAAACGGATGCGGTATTGGAAACAGGCGGCGGTTTAAAAAAAGCGGGCGGGTATTTTACAGGAGAAAAAGATTTTGCAGTGATGAATGCAGATATCCTGACAGACATGGACCTTACCGCCATGATACAATACCACCAACAGGAACAGCCACTTGCAACACTGGCAGTATCAAACCGGGAAAGCGCACGGTATTTTTTGTTTGATGATGGAGGGTTGTTGCGGGGTTGGCGAAATGTGAAAACGGGAGAAGAAAAACCGACATCCATCATTTCAGCTAAAGACTACCATAACCTAAGGCCAAAAGCATTCAGCGGTATTCATGTGATCCATACAAAACTATTCGAACTGCTCAGGCAGGAAGGAAAATTCTCAATGGTGGACGTATACCTTAACCTCATGACCAGCCACCGCATCATGGCATTCGATCATACCGGCGCCGAATTTATTGATGTCGGCAAGCCGGAAAACATCCTGAAAGCGGAACTTGTTTTTCCCTCGCTCTAAAGACCGAGGGAATTGGGCCCCATCATTAATAGCACAATACATCAAGCGCTATACTTTGATATATATCTTACGTTTATCCAGCAGGTAAACGATCAGCCAGTAAAAAGCGATGGTAATTAATGCATATACTAATGAGCCTACACGCAGGTCGGCGGCTATGTCTTTACATACATGATTGTAAAACCAGGGAAAGGGAGAAGTATAAACTTTTTGCCCGGCATCATCTAAGTGATCGGTCCACCTGATCAATGCAAGCACACGGGGTAAGAAGCCGCTCAATACAAAAATGAACAAAGGGTTCTTGCCAAATACATCAAAGAATTTACTCCAGGTTCCCTTAACACTTTTGAATTCGACTAAGTAGATCAATGTGCCAATGACCAGCATGGCAAGACCAGTGGTGTACAGGACATAACTGCTGGTCCATATTTTTTTGTTGACAGGAAAAACCATATCCCAACAAAACCCTGCAAAGACCAGCACTACTCCGGCAATCAACAGGTTGGCAAGCATTTCATAATTTTTTCCTTTTTGCTGGATGTATTGTCCCACCATAAAACCAAATACCACCTGCACAATCGCCGCCGGTGTACTGGCTAATCCTTCCGGATCAAAAGCCACGCCTTCACCCCTGTACATGTGTGAGATGCCTACGATACTTTTGTCAAATGCGGTACCAAAATATCCCTGGAGGCTATAAGGGTCACCGGGAGCGCCCAGCCAGTTACAAATAAACCAGTAGACAAGCAACAATATCCCGCTGATCACAAAAGCGCCTTTTGTTTTACCGTAGAATACAATCACCGAGCCAAAAAAATAACAGAGTGCGATCCGTTGCAACACTCCCATGATGCGAATGTTTTCCCATGCTTTGCCAACCAGGCTGTTACCATCCCATTTCACAAAAGGGCTCCAGTTCAGTAGGAGGCCAATCAGGAAGATGAGCAGGGTTCTTTTAATCACTTTTCGCCAGAAAACAGCCGGGCCCGCCTGTTCAAAACGGGGCATGACAAAAGCCATGGCATTACCCACGGCAAAAAGAAAGAAAGGGAATACCAGGTCAGTAGGAGTGCAGCCGTGCCAGGTGGCATGCTCCAGGGGACTATAGATATGTGACCAGGTCCCGGGATTATTAACCAATATCATCAGGGCTACCGTGGCCCCCCGAAAAACATCCAGCGAATAATAACGTTGATTCATGGCAAGGGATTCTCTGCCCAAGATAAGCAATAAGGAAGTAAAGCGAAATATATGTTAACTGATAGGAGTCCGGGGTGAATGAATTGCCCCGATTTGCTTATTTTGCGGCCCTTTACAGAAAGCAATTAACAGATGAGCAAGCATATCCTGATAACAGGCGGCGCCGGTTTCATTGGTTCACATGTAGTGCGCCTGTTCGTAAACCAATACCCGCAATACCAGATCATTAACCTCGATGCACTTACTTATGCAGGCAACTTAGAAAACCTGAAAGACATTGAAGGAAAACCCAATTATACTTTTGTCAAAGCCAATATCCTCGATGCCCCCTCATTGGAAACCATCTTTGACCAGTACCAGGTTACCGATGTGATACACCTGGCGGCTGAATCGCATGTGGACAGGTCCATCGTATCACCCCTGGATTTTGTGTACACCAATATCATCGGTACGGTAAACCTGCTGAATACCGCCAGGAAAAAATGGGCGGCAGATTATTCCAAACACCTGTTCTATCATATCTCCACAGATGAAGTGTATGGCAGTTTAGGCGAAACAGGTTTCTTTACAGAGACCACGGCATATGATCCCAATTCACCCTATTCGGCCAGCAAAGCTTCTTCCGATCATTTTGTAAGAGCCTACCACGAAACTTATCATATACAGACTGTCGTGTCTAACTGCTCTAACAATTATGGCCCTTATCATTTTCCGGAGAAACTGATCCCGCTGTTCATCAATAATATCATCCAGGAAAAACCATTACCGGTTTATGGCGATGGACAATACACGAGAGACTGGCTCTATGTAAAAGACCATGCTTTAGCGATTGATCAGGTGTTTCACCATGGGGTAACCGGTGAGACCTATAATATTGGTGGGTTTAACGAATGGAAAAATATCGACCTGGTGAAACTGCTCTGTACGCTGATGGACCAGAAACTGGGTCGTGCTGCAGGATACAGTGAGCAACTGATCACTTATGTAAAAGACAGGCCCGGTCATGACAGGCGTTATGCAATCGATGCATCGAAGATCAATAAAGAGCTGGGCTGGAAACCCTCTGTTACTTTTGAACAGGGATTGAGCGAGACCATCGACTGGTACCTCGCCAATGCCGAATGGTTGCAGCATATCACCAGCGGCAACTACCAACATTATTATGAATCCATGTATGCTAACCGCTGATTATGCGCATTGAACCAACAAAATTAGCCGGATGTTTCCTGGTACACGATACGGTATTTGGAGACAGCAGGGGCTATTTCTTTGAGAGCTTTAACAGAAAAACATTCCTGGCACAAACAGGTATGGATATTGACTTTGTACAGGACAACCAATCCAAATCACAGAAAGGCGTACTGCGGGGCCTGCATTTCCAGCAGGGCGAATTTGCGCAAAGTAAATTAGTGCGGGTATTGGAAGGACGGGTATTGGATATAGCGGTTGACCTGCGCAAACAATCACCCACATTCGGACAGCATATTGCAGTTGAATTATCCGGCGACAGTCACACACAGTTTTTCATTCCGCGTGGTTTTGCACATGGCTTTGTGGTATTAAGTGAGGAAGCTGTTTTCTTTTACAAGTGCGACAACTACTATAACAAAGCTGCCGAAGGCGGTATCATTTACAATGATCCTGAACTGGGCATTGATTGGAAATTACCTGCAGAAGCATTGCTTCTGTCAGGTAAAGACACCCAATTGCCCACACTTCAGGAAAGCATCAACGAACTTAACTTCTGACCTATGAAAGGAATCATCCTGGCCGGCGGATCCGGAACAAGACTTTATCCTATTACCAAGGGCATCAGTAAACAACTGATGCCGGTGTATGATAAGCCAATGATCTATTATCCGCTGTCCATCCTCATGCTGGCGGGTATCAAAGACATACTGATCATCACCACGCCGGAGGACAGTGCGCAGTTTCAAAGACTGCTGGAAGATGGCGCTGAACTAGGCTGCCGTTTCAGCTATGCGCTACAAGCTGTACCAAACGGACTGGCACAGGCATTTGTGATAGGAGCAGATTTTATTGGCAATGATAAAGTAGCATTGATATTAGGCGATAATATTTTTTATGGTGCAGGCTTCAGTCAATTGGTGCAATCCTTCAATGATGTAACCGGTGCAGCAGTATTTGCTTATGAAGTGAATGATCCGGAGCGGTATGGCGTGGTTGAATTTGATGATCAACTCAATGCCGTATCCATCGAAGAAAAACCCAGGCAGCCCAAGTCCAACTATGCAGTCCCCGGACTTTATTTTTACGATAATGAAGTAGTGTCCATTGCTAAAAACATCGAGCCTTCTGCCCGGGGCGAATACGAGATCACTACAGTGAACAACGAATACCTCAAGCGCAAGCAATTAAAAGTGGGTATCATGAGCCGCGGTACGGCCTGGTTAGATACCGGCACTTTTGATTCCTTCAGTGATGCCTGTGAGTTTGTACGTGTGATAGAAAAAAGACAAAGCCAGAAAGTGGGCTGCATTGAAGAAGTGGCTTACCGCATGGGATATATCAACCGTGAACAACTCATGAAATTAGCCGATAAGTATGCCAAAAGCGGCTATGGCGAATATTTGCGCAGGCTGCGGCCCTGACGATATTGAATCTTTTTTTTGTTTTTTTTCTGCATTGTTAAACAAAACTTCCGCAATACTGTTATCAAGGAATGGACGCGTTTACCATTAAAGACCTGGAGAATTTATCCGGTATTAAGGCACACACCATCAGGATATGGGAGCAGCGTTATTCCTTTTTGTCACCACAGCGCACAGAAACCAATATCCGTTATTATTCCAACCAGGAACTGAAGAAAGTGCTCAATGTTGCTTTGTTGAATAAATATGGTTATAAGATATCTAATATCAACAAAATGACGCAGCCGGAGATGAAAGAAAAAATTCTTTCATTGGTACAGGTAGAAGCACAGCAGGAGCGTATTGTGAATGAGTTAATCCAGTGTATGGTTGACCTGGAAATGGACGAGTTTGAAAATGTATTGGATGATTATATAAATGCAAAAGGAATAGAGAAGACTATCATACAGATTATATTTCCTTTCCTGGAGCGAATTGGTATTCTATGGCTTACCAATCATATCAATCCTGCACAGGAGCACCTGGTGAGTAATGTGATCAGGCAAAAGTTGATAGTGGGTATTGAAAGTACGGAAAGCCATATAGTAATTAATAAAACCTTTCTCCTTTTCTTGCCTGAAGGAGAGCACCATGAATTAGGGCTATTATTTGTTTATTACCTGCTTAAGAGCAGAGGTGCAAAAATCGTATACCTCGGCGCCAATGTACCTCTGAAAGATGTGGCTTATGTTGCCCATTTGAAAATGCCGGATATCCTGTACACGCATCTCACTTCTGTGGCGCATAATTTCAGTTTCGAAAAATTCCTTTTAAGAATACATAACCTGGTACCACAGATACCCTTGATCATTTCCGGCCAGCTTACACAATCTTTCAGAAAAAAAGTGCCTGCGAATACCAGTTTCAAACATTCTCTGTCTGAAATCATGGAGTATATAGCTCTTCTCTGACCAGTTTAATCAATTGATTTTCTTTGTTTTATCATAGTCATATAACTGTTAAACAAATGTTTTCTACTCTAGTATATTTTTGTTTAACTTTGTAGTGTTAATATTTAAACACTTTAGCTGTGTTAAACGTAGAATTCGACGAAATATTGTTAAGCAATGCGGCGTTCCTGAAACCATTTACGGTTAATCTTACGCACGATCAGGATGCTGCCAATGATCTTTACCAGGAAACGCTTTACAAGGCACTGGCTAATAAGGATAAGTATCATGCGGGTACCAATATCAAGGCATGGTTATATACCATCATGCGCAATATTTTCATTAATCATTACAGGCGCAGGTCTAAACAACAAGTCATATTTGACAGCACGCCGAATGAATTTTTGTTAAACCAGCATAAAAATGCTCTTGTTAATTCGGGTGTTGCTAGTATTGGCCTGAAAGAAATACAAGCAGTTGTACATCGTCTTCCAAATATGTTCCGTTTACCTTTCCAGCTGTATTTTGATGGTTATAAGTACCAGGAAATTGCAGCTATGTTAGGGGAGCCTCTTGGTACCATTAAGAGTCGCATCCATTTTGCACGTAAATTATTAAGACGGCAGATCAGACGATATTGAAATTTATAAATCCATATGCCGTTGAGTAAGCATGTTATTATTATTGGAAGTGGTTTTGCAGGTATGTCTGCTGCTTCATTCATGGCAAAAGCGGGCTGGCGTGTTACAGTACTCGAAAAACAAAGTACACCTGGGGGCCGTGCCCGTCAGCTCAAAGCCGAAGGGTTCACATTTGATATGGGTCCGAGCTGGTACTGGATGCCTGACGTATTTGAACGGTATTTCAAACAATTTGGAAAATCTGCCTCAGCGTACTATCAACTGAAAAGGCTAGACCCTTCTTACAGGGTATACTGGGAGGATGGTCCTGTAGATATACCGGCAGATTATAATACCCTAAAGCAGTTATTTCATTCTCTGGAGCCGGGAAGTGGAGAGTTGCTGGATCGTTTCCTGGAGGAGGCTGCATATAAATATAATATTGGAATTCGTGAGCTTGTATTCAAGCCGGGGCAGTCATTAACAGAATATCTTGACTGGAATGTTGCTAAAAATGTATTCCGGTTAGACCTGTTCAATTCTATCAGATCGCACATTGCTAAATATTTCAGACACCCCAAGATCAGGGAACTGATGGAGTTTCCGTCCTTGTTTCTGGGGGCGATGCCGGAACACATACCGGCATTATACAGCCTTATGAATTATGCAGATATAAAGGGGGGGACGTGGTATCCTGAAGGCGGCATGTACAGTGTTGTAAAGGCTATGTATGAGCTTGCATTGGAATTGGGTGTTAAATTCTGTTTTAACCATAGCGTGCATGAAATTGAGGTTGATCAATATGCTGTTAAACAAGTGATTTCCATTGCTGAAGAAAATGGGGGTAGACGATCCATCAAAGTGTTGACTGCAGATGCTGTGATTGGCGGGGCCGATTATCATCATATTGAAACGATGCTTTTACCGGAAGCCTGCAGAAGTTACTCTGCGGCTTATTGGGACAAGCGGGTAATGGCGCCGAGCTGCCTGTTGTATTATGTTGGGTTGAATAAGAAATTAAGGGGTATTCAACATCATTCTTTATTTTTTGATGCCTCGTTCGAAACTCATGGGAGGGAGATATATGACTCAAAAAAATGGCCAACGGATCCATTGTTTTATGTAAGTGCCACATCGGTAACCGATCCTGCAGCAGCGCCTGAAGGCTGTGAGAATCTTTTTCTGCTGGTGCCGGTACCTGCAGGACTCAACAACGATCACGAGCAACTGCGCGATCATTATTTTGACCTGATCATTGCACGAATGGAGAAACATATGGGCCAGTCCATCAGGGATGCAATTGTGTATAAGAAATCCTTTGCGCATAGTGATTTCGTAAATGAATACAATTCGTTTAAAGGCAATGCATACGGATTGGCGAATACTTTATTACAAACGGCTGTGTTGAAACCATCCTGCAGAAGCAAAAAAGTGAAAAATCTTTTTTATACAGGCCAACTAACAATACCCGGACCAGGTGTGCCACCCAGCCTGATCAGTGGTGAAGTGGTGGCAGGAGAGGTAGTGAAGACATTATAGGGGGAAGCGCTGCTTTTAAGTCAATCATCCCATTAAGATAATAAACAGTAAACCATGATAAACCTGTTTCATGAAGTAAGCCAGGAGTGCAGCAGGATCACCACGAAGAAATATAGTACCAGTTTTTCTTCGGCTATTAGCTTGTTGCATAAAGATATGCGGGCGCCTATTCGCAATATTTATGGGTATGTACGCTTTGCCGATGAAATAGTTGACACCTTTCATGCGTATGATAAAAAGGCATTGCTGGAGGAGTTTAAAAAGGCCACCTATGAGGCCCTTGACCATGGTATCAGCCTTAACCCTATTCTCAACAGTTTTCAAATTACTGTAAATACGTGCCAGATTGACAGAAAACTCATAGAGGCTTTTTTGAAGAGCATGGAAATGGATCTCCAAAAAAGAAAATACGATCAAAATGCTTATAATGATTATATCTATGGTAGTGCGGAGGTGGTTGGACTGATGTGCCTGTGGGTGTTTTGTGAAGGTAACATAGTTTTGTATGAGCAATTGAAGCCTTATGCTCGGAGTCTTGGCGCCGCTTTTCAAAAAGTAAATTTTCTGCGGGACCTCAAAGAAGATTATGAGGGCTTGGACCGAATTTATTTTCCCGGTTGCGACTTCAGTAATTTCAGTTATGCAGATAAATCATTCATAGAGGCAGAGATAACGCGCGATTTTGATCATGCCTATAAAGGTATTGCGCAACTGCCCAAAAAAGTGAGGTTTGGCGTATATGTTGCTTATAAGTATTACCTGTCTCTTTTCAGGAAAATAAAGAAATTGCGACCACAACGTATATTGGAAGAACGAATTCGCATATCAGATCATGGTAAAGTATTTATTCTTGCCAAAGCCGGTATCAGAAACCAATTGAATTTACTATAATTTTCTTCAGTTTGATCTTTTACTTTTATAGCATATGGAACAGGTAATATTGGTAGATGAACAGGATATGGAATTGGGAGTCATGGAAAAAATGGAAGTCCATGAAAAGGCGTTGTTGCACCGCGCATTTAGCATCTTCATCTTTAACAGTAAAGGAGAGTTATTGTTACAGCAAAGGGCTATTGATAAATACCATAGCGGGGGGTTATGGACAAATACTTGTTGCAGCCATCCACGCCCGGGTGAAGATACACTTGCATCTGCTACGAGAAGACTCAGGGAAGAAATGGGTTTTGAGACACCGCTAGAAAAGGTATTTGATTTTATTTACAAAGCCACGTTTGACAATGGTCTTACAGAATATGAATTTGATTATGTATTTACAGGATATTATGATGGTAACATTGAATATGATATTAAAGAGGTAGCGAATTACTTATATATTCCGATGCACCAACTCGAAATATTAATACAGCAGCAGCCGGATTTTTTCACAAAATGGTTACAGGTTGCCTTTCCAAAAGTGATGGATTGGTGGAAGCAAAATGTAGCTGGAAAATTTTAATTATATGGTTAATGTCCTCATTGTACTGGTATCTTTTTGCATGATGGAGGGTGTTGCATGGCTCACACATCGCTATGTTATGCATGGTTTTCTCTGGTTCCTGCATGAAGATCATCATAGAAAAGGGCCAGGTTTCTTTGAAAAAAATGATTTTTTCTTTTTGATATTTGCCGTCCCCAGCTGGCTCTGTATTATGTTTGGTTGTATTTACCAGGTGCATTGGGTAGTGGGTGTTGGCGCAGGCATTGCATTATATGGGCTTGCATATTTCCTGGTTCATGAGGTTATTATTCATCAGCGTTTTAAATGGTTTACCAAAACCAGTAACCGCTATATTAAGGCTATCCGATGGGCACATAAAATGCATCATAAACACCTCGACAAAGAATATGGGGAGAGCTTTGGGATGTTGCTGGTTGCTAAAAAATACTGGGATAAAGTAAGGAGAGACGAAATGATGCAAAAAAAATCATAACGTGCCGGAGCATTATGATTATATCATCACAGGTGCAGGTTGTGCAGGACTTAGTCTGTTGATGCGGATGATGCGGCATGATTATTTTAGCACGAAAAAGATTTTGGTCATTGATCAATTTTTTAAAACAGCAAACGACCGTACCTGGTGTTTCTGGGAAAAAAGCGAAGGTCTTTTTGAACCGATTATATACCATCGCTGGTCGAAGTTGCATTTTTTTTCCAACACTTTCTCTTCAACCCTGGATATTTCTCCTTACCAATATAAAATGATCAGGGGAATCGACTTTTATAACCATGTTTTAGGGGAAATAACCGGGCTGAAGCATATTACTTTCAAGCATGCACATGTTGATGCTATTGAAAACAAAAGACACAAGGTGCAGGTAGTATTGGGAGAAGAAATTCTAACAGCCGACTATGTTTTCAACAGTATTTTATTTGCACCACTGGTTACCGGAGCGAAACATGAATACCATCTCATGCAACATTTTAAAGGATGGGTTATAGAAACTGCAAAGCCTAGCTTCAATGATGCAGTTGCTACACTGATGGATTTCAGGTTAGGCCAGGAACATGGCGCCACATTTATGTATGTAATGCCAACTACTCCTACTACTGCCCTGGTAGAATACACTTTGTTTACAGAAGGGCTGTTGCCGTCACAGGCTTATGATGTCGAATTGAAAAATTATATCGGTAAGGTTCTCAATGTAACACAATATCGTATCGTACACGAAGAGTTTGGAGTGATACCTATGACAAACCGCTGTTTTCCGGCCTGTGACGGTAATATCATTAATATAGGCCTGCCAGGTGGCCAGGTCAAAGGAAGCAGTGGGTATGCCTTTCAATTTATACAAAAGAGGACAGCGGCAATAGTTGATGCCTTACTGAAAAGCAGGTCGCCATGTATACAGCCTTCTTTTGCTGGTAGAAGGTTCCGTTTTTATGATAGTGTATTACTACAGTTATTACAGCAGCGAAAAATAGATTGCGACAGAATATTCGCTGATATTTTTGCGGCGAACCGGCCAGACCGGGTATTACGTTTTTTGGATAATGAAAGTAAACTGACCGATGAAGTAGGTATCATACGTAGTATGCCTGCACGAATTTTTCTTCCCGCAGCTATTAAACAGTTATTCAGTTGAGATTTAATCCCTTTCCATTACTTTTGCGCCTGGTCGGCCGAAAGATAAAGTCCTGATCAATTGGCCTCGTAGTACAATGGATAGTATAAGAGTTTCCGAAGCTCCAGATCCAGGTTCGATTCCTGGCGAGGCCACATTGTCAAAAACCTTGCTGTTCTAATATATTGCAAGTCAATGTCTTATGCGTTCTCTTTTTTGGGAGGTGTCAAAACTGGTGTCAATCTGCGCATAAATGGTTAATCACAGCTCACATTTATCTATCTAGTATTTCCATATAATAACCATGGCCATGGTATCAAGTTCGCAATATTGTAGTAGCAGCTTTATCAACTGTTGCTTCCTTTCACTGTTCATGGCTGTTCCAAACATGATTTCATTATAAGCCCTCATTGCTCCTGTACCATCTTTGACAACTTCTTCTTTTTCAAGTTCACCAATGATTGGAGCCAGTGTGTCGTAGGGATTTAACTTGGTTTCATTGGCTGGCATATATTTTTCAAACCAAGGTATAGCATGTAAGTAGGGGCTATTGTTCCAAATGGCAGGTAAAACTTTCTTGATTGAGGTTTTCCCTTTCATGAAAGGGTGAAAATAGTATTTCAACGTTAGCTCATTACCAATTCAGTTTCAGTCTTCAACGACAATTTTGTTTGCTGTCCTTGATATAATATGATCGGTATTTCTTTGATTTTTTGTCCATACATCCCTCAAGGTTCAGGATTCTAATATTCCTAAAATCCACCGGCTGTCCTTCACTCTGTAACCCGATATAACCACTGTCAAGCAGTTTTCCATCAATTTTAATGGCGGGATCGTATCCCAACACGTTTGAGCCACCGATCTGGGGTTTGGTATATTGCAATACTGTATCCCCATTGATGATATGGGTCACAAGCGAGTCCCCAAGTACGATGATCTCACCTTTTACCCACTCATCCAAGGGATAAGTTTTAGAAATAGATTCGATGCAGTGTCGTTTATCTTTTTCGCCCTTGAAAACAACATCTGTTCCAGGTGAGCACATATTCCCAGTCGGTCTTGGTCTGCCATCATCCAGCCCTGCCAACAATTGAAACTCTATAGAAATCGGCCAATTCTGGTCAACCAGGATTGTATTCGGGTCTTGTGAATGAAACATCACCCCACTGTTTCGGATGGTATAAAAAGGTGCGTCGGTTCTCCATGCACCGGTGATCCGGTATTCAAAGGCGAGATGATAATAGGAATAGGGCTTTTTATAAAATAAGTGCCCAAACTGTTCGTCGAATTTTTCATAGCCATCGTATCTTACCTTGATCATACCGTCTTTTACGCGAAAAGTATTTCCGAAATTGTCTCCTGTAGGATGGTGATTAATCTTAGGTACCCAATCCTTTATGTCTTTACCATTGAAAAGAGAAACCCAGTCTTCTTTTTCGTGTTTCTTTTGCGAAAAAGCGCAGAGTGACAACAATGCGCTAAAAACAAATCCCAATAATTTGAGATTGCTCTTAGCTGAAATATCTTTTAAAAAAAATGTGTCGGCTCGTTTGTACATTGATCGGATTTTATTATAATTCAAAATTTATTGGATGTATATCGTCAAAAGAAAGTGTACTAATTGTTAGTTAGAGTTTCTCTATTTAAATGTAATGATTTTTTTAATTTTTTAAAACGTGTTAAATCAACAAAATGATAATTCTACAATACGCAGATGTAGCTCTCAATAAAAGCGAAGGGTCTGTAAAATGAACTGTGTCAAAGAATAATTAAGATGTAGTAAAAAAGAGGCGGGGTCGGCTCCAATCACAGAGCAAGGCACCGCCTCTTTTTTACGGTGAACTGTCAGAGATCTG
>JBHAFM010000114.1:0-12246 GCA_041856175.1 Sediminibacterium sp. | reverse complement strand
CGAAAACTGGAACAGGAAGCGGACCTGGAAGGGATGCAATTAATGCTGAAGAACCAGGTAGACCCGCAAGGCATGAAGGAATTAATGGAACAATTACAGCAAACACACAAAGATATCCCTTCTTCCTTCTCCTTTATCAGCACACACCCGCTTACTAGTGAAAGGATTCAAAAAGCCGATGAATTTATCGCGCAGCATAAATCTGCTACTTTTGCAGCCAATGAGCAACTAATGCATCTTTGGGAGCAATTGAAAAAGCGACAATGAAACAAAAAGAAATTCATCCTGCCATGCAACCTTACCTCGATGGTAAGGTTTTATTATTTGATAAGCCGCTTGACTGGACCTCCTTTGACGTGGTCAAAAAAGTAAGGATACTTACCCGCATCAGTAAAGTAGGACATGCCGGTACCCTGGATCCGCTGGCCACCGGGTTACTTATTGTATGTACCGGCAAGTATACCAAGAAGATCAATGAATACATGGGCATGGAAAAAGAATATGCCGGTACGTTTACTTTAGGGGTAACCACACCTACTTATGACCTGGAGAGTGAACCGGAAAATGTAAAAGATATTTCACATTTAACTGAAGAAGTCATTCATGCGGCTACACAATCATTTACAGGCCTTGTCATGCAAGTACCCCCTGCTCACTCTGCTATCAAGAAGGACGGGAAGCCAGTTTATCTGTCGGCCCGAAAGGGGATAGAAGTAAAATTAGAACCAAGACCTGTTACCATTCATTCCTTTGTCATCGAGAAAATAGAACTGCCTGTTATTTATTTCCGGGTAGTGTGTTCTACCGGTACCTATATCAGAAGTCTCGCTCATGATTTTGGGGCGGTGTTAGGTGTAGGGGGGTATATGAGCAGTCTTCGCCGGACCCGCATAGGTTCATTTAATGTAGCTGATGCGATATCGTTAAGCAGTTTTGAACAAACAATACACCAGATCCTTGCATCAGAAGGGTAGATTGATGCCAAACTGGAAAGAGTAGTTATCAACTTTAAGGCCATTCTGCCTGGTATCAGTCCACTCAAAATTCCTGAGGCTCATCCAGCCTCCATTGTGCAACCGTGCAGGGTCTTTGACTTTATATGCAAAATCCAAACGGATCAATACATAAGAAAAATCAATCCTTATACCAGTACCAACACCTATGGCCAGGTCGCGACCGAGATCACTGAAACTGAATTGTGATTCCGGGTCTATTGCATTCTTCCTGATGTTCCAGATATTACCCATATCTGCAAATAATGCGCTTCCGATTTTGAAACCGGCAATAGTGGTAAGCGGGAAACGGTATTCAACGTTTGCTTCCAACTGCATATCTCCAAACCTGTCGCGGTACTTGCTTGTTTTGATCGTATCACTAAGGATAGAGCTTCCAATCCCCAATTGGCGTATGCCCCAGGCGCGCATGCTATACGGGCCGCCTGCTATGAATTGTTTAAAAAAAGGTAGTGTGGTTCTGCCCGTTGCAGAATCTGTTCCATAGTTATAACCCACCCCTGCAAACCCCCTGTAAGCCAGTTCTGTTTTGGAGAATTTGGTAGATTGCTTGTATTCGGCCTCTGCTTTAACGTAGCGATAGATATTGTTGGCGAGCCCCGGTATCAATCCGAATATACCTCCCGCTTCCTCAATGCCTAACCTTATAAAATGGGTTTTGTTTTTGTTATGCGGATTGATCACGGTTCTGACCAGGGAGAGGCTCTGGCTCAGTACATTACCTTCATTGAAGGAAGAACGGAGGAATGGGTTATTGGCAATCAGTGGTTGAAGACTGTCAAGTTTGTCAATACCATATAACTCAAGGTTTAATGGTTTATATAACCAGATATTATCGCCATTACCTTTCTGCGTTTTCCATTCATAACCGAAACTTGTCACAAGAGAACGGAGCCTGTAATAGTCCCTCCTGTCAACATAAGACCCGTTAAAAGATAATAAAGTTCTTTTGTTATCCAGGTCACGCAAGGCACGCCAGTTTTTGAACGGTTGTATCAATCTTGGAAATACATAAATATGCCCCAAACCCAGGAGGAATGTTTGCACCAGCCTGTTACTATTTTGAGCAAACAAACTTAATTCAACACCTGTACGGAACGTAGTGATTGATTGTATTGCCTGTTTCCATACATTCTTATTGTGATAGGAAAAGTTTGTAGATACTCCCCAGGTATTACCTGATATGATGTCGGCCCTGTTAAGACTGGTTTCAAGGTCAACAGTAAAGCTTTGTTTAACAGCCGGTACAAGAAAGTAGTAAAGGTCAATACTATCCTTTCCCCTGATCACCGGTGTGGCATCTACCTGTTGCCAGGCGCCTATCTGCCCAAGGTTGTTGATGGATTTAAAATGGCGGCTTTCGTTATACAGCTCTCCCCGCCTTAATTCAGTATGCTCCCGTAAGGGTCTGTAATTGAAAAGTCCCTTTTTATGCCGCATGACACCTTCTTTTCTCCTTATTTCAAGAAAACCACGGCCTTTCTGTGCAATTAAGCTGTCACTGATATCGGATAGTTTGGTTTCAGGGTAATAATAATTATCAGCGATATAGTATTGCCTCAATATGGAGGAATCATGTACGGGTCGCTTGAGAACGGTAATATCCCAGGTAGGGTTTTCTTTTCTGTGTTTTGCTGCTTCTGCGATCAGTTTAGCTTGCTGGAACGGATCAAGCGTGAGCGTCAGCAGTTTAGTATCGGTACTGTCGATCAGGGTATAAATGGCATCCCGCGTAAATTTAAAATAACCATTCTGCCGGTATAAACTTACCAGCCTGTCAAGCTCAGAGCTGATGATGTTTTTAGTATACGGATATCCTTTTTTGAGCAGGCTGTTTGATTCCTGTTTTTTGGTCAGTTGCTGCAGCATACTATCCCCCAGGTCATACGATACTGAGTCAATAGTGACATTCTTGCCCGCTTCTATCCGCATGGCGATCCTGGCTCGTAACTGGTCTTTCACTGTATCGATAACAACAGTATCGCGAAAACCGGCATAATAATACCCCTGAGAGTTAAGGTAGGCATTCATGAAGGTAATGGAACGGGTAATATTGTTAGTGTCAAATACCGGCGGATTTTTAATCCTGTCAAAAAACAGGAACTGGCGAACTTTCCGGCTTTTAAGACTATCATCCCAGTAATTCTCCAGTTCGCCCGTTAAACGTTTTTTCTCATCTTTGGAGATATTACCGTTCACGATTACTTTGTTCTCATACACAAAGGGACGGCCCTTGGGATAATGCTGTTTAGCACAGGAAAGGAATACTACTGACAGTAGTATAGAGCAGCCAAACAGTGATAATCTTTTACCGGTCAAATACATACATGATGTTAAGCAAGAATGAGCTCAAATATATTCAATCTTTGTGCCACAAAAAACACAGGCAGGCAGAACAACTGTTTATTGCGGAAGGCCCAAAGCTGGTTGGTGAGTTGCTGCTAAGCCATTACACCATTAAAAAACTGTTCGCTACCGAGGCATGGACGCAACAAAACCATGTGACCGTGGCAACTGCTATTGTTACAGAAGCTGAACTAGCCAGGCTCAGTGCACTGCAGGCCCCTAACCAGGTGTTGGCGGTGGTGGAACAAAGACATCCTGTTTCACCACCGGTATTAAAAAACCATATCAGTCTTGTACTCGACGGCATCCAGGATCCCGGTAACCTGGGTACCATCATCCGTATCGCCGATTGGTTCGGGATCAACCAGGTGATTGCGGGACCGGATACGGTGGAATTCTATAATCCCAAAGTCATCCAGGCTACCATGGGAAGTTTCATGCGCGTGAACTGCTGGTATGAACCACTGGCCTCTTTTTTACAAAAAGCTGATGTTCCTGTTTATGGTGCGTTGCTTGATGGTGCAAGTTTATACCAGCAGGCACCATTAACAGAAGGGTTGCTGGTGATTGGTAATGAATCAAAGGGAATCCGTGATGAAATATTGCCCTTCATCACAAAGCCGGTCACCATTCCGCGCATAGGAGGAGCTGAATCATTGAATGCTGCAGTTGCTGCGGGGATATTGCTTTCACACCTCGTCAATAAACAGGTATCATAAACGCAGATTTATGGGCGTCGTTATGCTTCTATCTAAACTGAATGGCCTTCACGGGCTGAATCTGCCTGATCAGTAATGTTGGCAGGATCAGCGAAGTATAACAAACCAAAGCGGTAGCGGCACATACAACAGCAACCTGCCACCAAATGATTTGTACAGGTGCTGTGGCAACATAATACGAAACCTCATCTAATTTGATAAAACCAGTGTATTGCTGTAACAGGCAAAGCCCTATACCAGTAATAAATCCCAGCCCAATACCTGCAATGGTGATAACGGTTGCATGATACAGAAAGATTTGCTGTATGGTCCAGTCAGTTGCCCCTACCGCTTTCAGGATGCCAACCATTCGTGTTCGTTCCAGGATCAGGATGAGCAGGCAGGTCACCAGGTTGATGATCGCTACAATGGCCATTACAATAAAGATGACATTACGGTTTACATCCTGTATGTTCAGCCAGTCAAATATATTGGGGTACACTTCCCGTATGCTGCGGCTCATCCATTCGGGAGGCAGCTTGTCTGACAAAGCTTTGGCGATACTGTCGGTTTGTTTATAATCATTCACAAAGATCTCGTACCCCCCCGTTTGGTCGGGCAGCCAGTCATTTACCCTGCGGATAAGCCTGAGATCGCCTATGATGAACAGTTTATCGTATTCCTCTATGCCTGTTTTATAAATACCCGATACCTGTAGTTTCCGGTATGTACGTGTTCCGTCGATCGATGAGATAAAATAAACAGTAATAGTATCATTCAGTTGTACACGTAATTGCGATGCAAGCGAAGCCGATACCAGCAACTCCCTGCTGTATAGGGTATCATCAAACCGTATCCAGCGCCCTTGCAGCAGGTAAGGTTTTAAACGGGTGCTATCATACTCTTTTTCTATACCTTTCAGTAATACCCCTTCTATTTCTTTGTTTTTTTCAAGTACGACAGATTTTGTGGCAAAGCTTTGAAATCGTTGTACGCCGGGCTGTTGCCGAATAATAGCCTCTATTTCCGGGCTTTTCTGTAATGGTGTTTCTTCTGCAACCAATGATTTCCCTGCTTCGTATTTCTGAACGCGGATATGTCCCCAGAAACTAAATACCTTCTCCGAAACCCTGTGCTGAAACCCATTTACAAAAGCCAATGTAACAATCATGGCCATCACACTTAATGCCGTTGCTGTCACCGATAAACGGATGATAAACCTGGAAAAAGATTTTTGACGGTTAAAGGCAACACGCCTGGCAATATCAAACGCAAGGTTCAAACGGCATGATTTTAGGTTAATCAAAACTACGGGGACTGGGGGAATGGAACAAAATTTTAGTGCGCCTCCCTATCTTTACATCATGCAGAAAATCTTATTATACTCCTTCTTTTCGCTTTTTTGTTTGCCGCTGTTTGCACAAAGGCTGCCAGACCAGGTATATATGCAGGATATCAGAACAGCTAAGCTGTTTCAGCAGCATAACCAGCAGAGCCTTCCATTGATCCGTCTTGATTCGCCAGATTTGCTGGAGCTCCACTTTGATGACCTCTGTGGGTATGTCAGGAATTATTTTTACACACTTCAGTTGTGTAACGCCGATTGGACACCGGCAGATGTCAATGTGTTCGATTACATACATGGATTTACCCAGAACCGTTTAAGCCAGTACCGTATGTCATCTATTGCAGCAACCAGGTATGTTCACTACGAGGCTTTGTTGCCAGAAAGAAACTGCATGCCCGTTAAAAGTGGTAATTACCTGTTGAAGGTTTTTCTTGACGGGGATACTTCCAGGCTCGCATTTACCAAACGATTGATGGTAGTGGATGAAAAAGCAAGTATTGGTATAAAAATATTACAGCCTTATGACAACCAATTGCTGCAAACGCATCAGAAAGTGCAGTTCTCGGTTGGCACCAGGCAACTAAACATATTGAACCCGCAGCAACAGGTAAAAGCTGTGGTACTGCAGAATAACAGGTGGGATGATGCTGTAACCAATATTCAGCCAACGTTTGTGCGAAATGGCATATTGGAATATAACGGTGAACGGGATTGTATTTTTCCAGCTGGCAAAGAATACCGTTGGGCAGACCTGCAGAGTTTTCGCTTTGAAAGCGACAGAGTGGATCATGTGGACAGGGCGCAACAGCCAGTTGAAATTTTCATAAAGCGGGATGCTGTCAGGAACAACCTGCGTTATGTTTTTTTCAGCGACAGGAATGGATGGGATGAGATCAGTAATACAGAATCGACCAATCCCTGGTGGCAGAGTGATTATGCGTATGTCCATTTTACGTTAGCGCCAGCTAACAGGCAACCTTTTTCCGGTAAACAGGTATACCTGCTTGGTGCATTAACAGGTAACCAGGTAGGTGATACTTCACTGATGCATTATGATGCGGTAAACGGCATGTACACCAGAACGCTTTTGTTGAAGCAGGGGTATTACAGCTATATCTATGTAACAAAAGATATAAAGAATATGTCTGCTAAATCTGACCCGGCTTATACAGAAGGAAACTATTGGGAAACGGAGAATGAATATACTGTGTTGATCTATTACCGTTCTTTAAGCGGAAGGCATGATGAACTGATAGGTATTACAGCCATTAACTCACGCAGTGTGCGCAACTGATCTATGGCTTATCCGGCAATTGCATGCTCAGGTAGAGATAGGGGAGAATGCCGTGGTGAACAAATACTTTTTCTTTACTGTCAGGGAATTGCTTGTAATAAGCAGCATCAGCCTGCAGGATGGTGAATTGCCCGCATCTTGCATAATTAAAACTGCTTGCGTACGCAGGTTGCTGGTAGCCGGGTAAGTCATGCTTTAAAAATTTAGCAACAGTTCTGCCGAGGTATTTCTCATATTTTCTCCTTGCTGGTCTTGTTGAATTATTCAGCCGGTTGTATACATATCGTAAAGCTATATTTTTCGGAAATTTTTGTTTTTTAATGACGCCCGACACATTAATAAATGGATTGGTCGTATTAAAGTCTCCAAGTGTTTGTATGGAGACCGGTGTTTCAGGCACCCAGTCAGCAGTATTGACAACTGTTAATCCCCAGCCAAAACCTGTGAGTTTTTCATAGTCATACGCATAATACAGGTTACCTGGTTTAGGGGCTGCGCTGCAATAGGTTTTAATGCGAATGTCTTCGGGCAGCCGCTTTACTGTTTTTTGATTTTCAAGATACGAGGTAAGCAGGTACGCAATGGCGGCGCCCTGGCTATGGCCCATAATGATAAATTGTTTGATTCCTTGTTTGTAACAGGAGTCTATTTTGGGGAGAATATCTCTTGACAAATGCGCCATTCCGATAAGCCAGCCAATATGAACCGCAGCTTGCGGATTATTGGCAAGATGGTAGTGGAATGTAAAGTCATCAGCGAGTTTTACTACACCGGCTGCGGGTACCATCGCAGCGTAGAAGTTCTCCATCCAGCTAATAGTCCTGGCCGTAGTACCGCGAATGCTGATCACGGCGATACTGTCATCAGACAGCCACAGGTCCCAACGGTTATCCAATCCCACTACAGGTGAACGATATGCTTTTCTGAAATGAGCAGGTAATGGAACAGTAGATTCCCATGCAGGGTCATTTTGTCTGGCTGATACTTTAAGTAATTCAATGTACTCTGCTTTATCAAAACCTGCTTTTAACCTGTTGTGCTGGGCCTGGCAATTAGTCAATAATAAAATAAAAAGACAGGTAAGAAGAATAGTAATGTGGATGCGCATGAGGGCTGACTTATATTCAAATATACTTAACTATGATGGTTGGGGTTTGCACAAACAGCGGTAAAAAAATCAGGAAAATAACTGCCTAACCCTTACTTTTGCACCCGGCAGGTCTCACACGACCAGCTCCTGCTGAACCTCCCCAGGGCAGGAATGCAGCAAGGATAAGCGGTTGAGCGGTGCGATGTGAGTAGCCTGCCATTTTTTCTCCCTCTTTACCCCTGAAGGGGAAATTTAATTTGAGGGGGACTTAATTTTAGCCACATGAAATTTTTTATCGACACAGGTAATCTCTCCCAGATCAAAGAAGCACATGACCTGGGTATCCTTGATGGTGTTACAACCAATCCATCTTTAATGGCCAAAGAAGGCATTAAGGGTGAAGCGGCCATTGCCGACCACTACAAAACCATCTGTGAACTTGTTGATGGAGACGTGAGTGCAGAAGTATTGTCTACAGACTTTGCTACCATAGTGGAAGAGGGTAAGAAACTTGCAGCTATTCACCCGAATATTGTTGTCAAAGTTCCCATGATCAAAGACGGGGTTAAAGCCATCAAATGGTTCACTGACAATGGCATCCGTACAAACTGTACACTGGTATTTTCAGCGGGACAGGCAATACTTGCCGCTAAAGCCGGTGCGGCTTATGTATCTCCTTTTATCGGACGTATTGATGATAGTGGCTGGGACGGCATGGAATTGATTGCACAGATCCGTCATATTTATGATATTCAGAATTTCAAGACAGAGATACTGGCGGCTTCTATTCGTAGTGCCCTGCACATCACAAAAGCGGCTGAAGCCGGTGCAGATGTATGTACCTGCCCATTGGATTCCATTCTTGGTCTGCTGAAACATCCTTTAACAGATATAGGCCTGGCTAAGTTTTTGGAAGACGCCAAGAAAATGTAATCATACAGATAAACTGTATTAACAATGCCCTGCCATTCAGCGGGGCATTGTTAATACAGGATCTGTAACTGGCTTTTCTTATACTAACGCGATCACTTTTTTCTCATTGCTACTTGTAAATGCAGATGTGATGATACGCATGACATTGATCCCATCCTGTACAGTAACAGGCATAGCAGTATTGTTACTAATCGATTTGTAAACGCCATCGTAGTAATCGTAATAATTACCGTGTAAAGTGGGGACATTTTCCCTGATCATTTTGCCATCTTTTTCGGTATGTATCAATCCCTGTTCCGTTTCCGGTTCTGTAGCCCAGTCAGCAGCATTAGGTTTTTCATTGGCCAGCAGCTTTGCTTCCTGCACATCACCACGCGATTTAATGAAAGAACCTTTACTGCCGTGTACAATAAAAGAAGGCAATGCTTCTCTTACCTGGTAACCGGCCTTTAAACGCACACGCAGTTTTTTATAATAAAGCAATAATTCAAAATAGTCATCCACCTGTGAAGCAGGCCTTGTAATACGCAGGTCTGCGAACACCGACTCCGGCATCCCAAAAAGGCAAAGCGCCTGGTCAATTAAATGGGGACCAAGATCGTTGAGTATGCCTGCACCGGGGCCCGCTATTTCTTTGTGCATTTTTGGGCTCAGTTCTTCCTTGAAGCGGTCAAAATGAAATTCTGCTTCTACAATTTCGCCAAGCCATCCTTCCTGAACGATTTTTTTTACGGTTTTAAAATCACTATCCCACCTGCGATTCTGGAAAACGGATAATTTTTTGTTTTGTTCTTCAGCAAGTCTTTTCAGTTCTTCGGCTTCAGAAACAGTCGTGGTAAATGCCTTTTCCACAACAGCATGCTTGCCGGCCTGTAATACTTTTTTAGTGTACTCGAAATGGGTATTTGTAGGGGTATTGACAATGACCAGGTCAATTGTTTCGTCGGACAATAATGCTTCTAAGGAGCGGAATATTTTGATGTCAGGATAGAATTGTAAGGAGTCAGATTTCGTTCTTTCCCACACACCGTATAATTCAAAGCCCGGGTGTAAATGAATAAAGGGGGCATGAAATACGCGGCCTGACATGCCAAATGATAAAATTGCTGTTCTGATGGGGTGCATGGTTTAAGTAGCTATTGCCTCTGTTGGAATAAAATGAAACATGATTGATTTTAAATAGTTGCCTGGGGCTATTTCAGCGAAGCAATATCGATCACAAAACGATACCTTACATCGCCCTTCAACATTCTTTCATAAGCATGGTTGATTTCCTGAACGGGGATCACCTCAACATCCGATACAATATTTTTCTCGGCACAGAAGTCCAGCATTTCCTGGGTTTCTTTAATACCACCAATCAAAGACCCGATGATACTTCTTCTTTTCATGATCAGATTGAATGCGGGAACCTGAGAAGGTGTTGGTGGCACACCTACCACGATCATTGTTCCATTTGTGCGCAACAAGTTCAGGTAAGTGCTGTAATCGTGCTGGGCAGAAACAGTATTAAGGATAAAATCAAAATGGTTCTCTAATTTTTTAAGGGTGGTAGGATCGGAGGTGAGGGCAAAATGATGGGCTCCCAATTTTTGAGCATCGGCCGACTTTGATGGAGAAGAGCTCAGCATTGTTACTTCAGCACCAAATGCAGCAGCAAATTTTACAGCCATATGCCCGAGACCGCCAAGTCCCACTACGCCAACTCTATGCCCTTTTCCAACACCCACATGTCTCAATGGAGAGTATGTGGTAATCCCCGCGCACAGGAGTGGGGCTACGCCTTCCAGCGGCAGCTTCGATGATATTTGTAGCGTGTATTGCTCATCCACTACAATCTGGGTAGAGTAGCCCCCATAGGTGGGCAGGTTGGTAACTTTCTCCCTGCCATTATAAGTTGCCACCATCCCTACGTCGCAATATTGTTCGAGACCCTCAAGGCAATTGGGACAAGTGCGGCAGGAATCTACAAAACAGCCTACACCGGCAAGGTCACCAACTTTAAATTTTGTAACGCGGCTGCCTGCTTTGATTACACGGCCAACAATCTCATGTCCCGGTACCATCGGAAAAATAGAGCCACCCCATTCATCTCTTACCTGGTGGATATCCGAATGGCAAACACCACAATACAAAATTTCTATCTGAACATCATGTTCGCCAGGCTCACGTCTTTCTAAATGAAAAGGTGCAAGGAGCGACTTAGGATCCTGTGCCGCATATGCTTTTGTTGCTATCATAAGTTTATTTTTAAAGGGAATAAATAAAAAACAATTTACAGGAAATTAAAACAATGACTGCCTGAAATTACGGAACTTCATGTATAAATAACACACTATGCAAGTAAGAAAATTAGGATCTCAGGGTGTTACTGCTTCCCAGTTGGGTTTGGGTTGCATGGGTATGAGTGAATTTTATGGTGCTACTGATGATGTGGAAAGTATCAAAGTATTGCATCATGCTATAGCGCTTGGTGTTAACTTCTGGGATACGGCGGATGCATACGGCCCTTTTATCAACGAAGAACTGGTAGGAAAAGCATTAAAAGGAAAACGTGAACAAATTACATTAGCCACAAAATTTGGTATCCTTCGCGACCCTTCCAATCCGTTGCTAAGGGGATTCAGCGGTAAGCCTGACTATGTTCAATCAGCCTGTGAAGCGAGTTTGAAAAGACTGAATGTGGATGTGATTGATTTGTATTACCTGCATCGGGTAGATCCGGATACACCCATCACAGATACTGTAGGTGCTATGAGCCGGTTAGTAGAACAAGGTAAAATACGTGGGATTGGATTGAGTGAGGTATCGGCTGCCACACTTCGTAAAGCACATGCAGTTCATCCGGTTACCGCAGTACAGAGCGAATATTCGTTATGGTCCCGGGACCCTGAAGAAGATATATTGGCTACTTGCAAAGAACTGGGTGTTGCATTTGTTGCGTATAGCCCGTTAGGAAGAGGCTTTCTGACAGGGCAGATTAAAGTGTTTGAAGATTTTGCAGCAGATGATTATCGTCGCTTCTCACCTCGTTTCCAGGGGGAGCACTTCCAAAAAAATCTTGATCTGGTAATACAATTGGAAAAAGCTGCTGTTAAAAAAGGCTGTACCGCTTCGCAACTGGCTTTGGCATGGGTAATAGCCCAGGGAGAACATGTTTTCCCAATACCTGGCACAAAGCGGATCAAATACCTGGAAGAAAATGTACATGCTTTAAATGTGTTCCTGACCACCGAGGAATTAGCGAGTATCAATAACCTCTTTCCCAAGGATGCTGCTTCAGGAACCCGTTACCCTGAACACATGATGGGCAGGTTGAATGCATAGCTGGAAAGCAGTTGCTGTTTTAAAAATCGATTCTCTTCTTCTGTCATGGGTACAAAATGCCTTACAATGCGGATGTCTTTGTAACCAGGCATCTGTTTTGACCTGTGCATATACTGGTAGCGTGTTTAATAGGAAAAAGAGGATAAATACCTGCTTCAGCAAACTGGTGTAATTGGCAGATTGCTGTGTTTTGCCAT
>JBHAFM010000113.1:0-10275 GCA_041856175.1 Sediminibacterium sp. | reverse complement strand
GCAAGCGTAGAAATATTGAATGTATTTTTCCCATCCCCGCCCGTACCTACAATGTCTATCACTTTATGGCCGTTCAAATCTGCTTTCACACAGAGTTCAAGCAGTGCATCACTGAAGCCCTGCAACTCTTCAATGGTAATACTGCGCATCAGGAATACGGTAACAAAGGCCGTAACCTCACTCTCGTTAAACTGCCCGCCAGATATCTGCACAAGTATCTCCCTGGCTTTTTCCCTGGTGAGGGTCTTATGTTCGAATAAATATTGAAGTACTTTTTTCATGGTTAGGTATTACACGAATTTTTACGAATTACACGAATATTTTCTGTAGCAGCCTTAGCTGACCAGCCAGTTTCTTAGTATCTGTTCGCCGGAAGGCGTTAAAACGCTCTCCGGGTGAAATTGCACGCCTTGCACGTCATAGGTTTTGTGTCTTAAGGCCATGATATAGTTATTATCGTCTCTTGCCGTTATCTCAAGTTCTTCCGGAAATTTTTCGTCGCTCAATACCCAACTGTGGTAACGGCCTACCTCGAGGCGGGGACCCAGGCCTGCAAAAAGGCTGTTTTTGGGTTGATGAATGGATGATTCACTACTGATGATCTCAATTTCTGTTGCAACACCATGATACACCGTAGACAAGTTGACCAGTGTTGCCCCGAAAGCTTCACCGATCGCCTGGTGTCCCAAACACACGCCCAGTATTGATTTTTCCGGTGCATAGGTTTTTATCAAAGACAGCAGTAACCCGGCTTCTGAAGGGATGCCCGGGCCGGGCGATAGAATAATCTTATCATAATCGTTCACCTTTTCCAAAGCGATCTCATCATTCCTGTATACATCTACTTTTGTGTGCGTGATTTTTTCTACCAGGTGTACCAGGTTATACGTAAAAGAATCGTAGTTGTCGAATACTAAAATTTTCATGGCTGTTCTTGATTGCTGATTTGGGATGCCTGATTTATTATTTTACCTGTCATTTGTTTAAATCGTCTCTGCTATTTCTATCGCCTTCTTCAGGGCATTCAGTTTATTATTCACTTCCTGCAATTCGCTTTCCGGATCAGAAGCTGCTACCACACCGGCTCCCGCCTGGTAGACCAATGTATTGTTCCTGCTCAGAAAAGTCCTGATCATAATAGCATGATTACAACTGCCATCAAATCCCATAAAACCAATACCTCCGCCATAATAGCTGCGGGCGGTGGGTTCATAGGAATCGATCAGTTCCATGGCTTTGAATTTTGGAGCGCCGCTCAGTGTTCCTGCAGGGAAAGTCTTGGCCAATAAAACAAACGGATTCTGCCCCTCTCTTACTTTGCCCGTTACTTCACTAACTAAGTGTATGACATGACTGTAATATTGCACCTGCCTGTATTGGCTCACTGTTACATCGTCGCAAGACCGGCTGAGGTCATTGCGGGCAAGGTCAACCAGCATCACGTGCTCCGCATTTTCTTTGGCATCTTTTAATAGTTTTTCTGCCATCTGCTGGTCTATCTCATCATCACCGCTGCGCTTAAAAGTACCTGCAATAGGGTGTACTACCGCTTTGCCATTCTTAATGATCAGCTGGGCCTCAGGAGATGATCCCATCAATTTATAATCACCATAATCAAAGAAAAATAAATAAGGCGACGGGTTCACACTACGTAATGCACGATAAACATTGAACTCATCTCCATGAAAACTTTGCTGGAACCTTCTGCTTAACACAATCTGGAACACATCTCCCCGAAAACAACGCTGTATTCCTTTACTTACCATATCCCTGTATGTTTCATCGGTCATATTGGAAGACTCTGCCCCCCTTGCTTTAAAAGGATAGACCGGGACGTCTTTGCTTTTGATGAGCGACTCCACTACGGCCAGGTCGCTTTCAAGTCCGGCTGTTTTGTTCTCACAGATAAAAAGCTCGTCCTTGAAATGATTAAACGCGATCACGTATTGGTATAAACGGTAACGCATTAAAGGGATGGTTGTGAGTGGCGGGTTATTAGATGACAGTGAGATGCTGTCAAAGAACTGAACGGCGTCGAATGTCGTATACCCGAACAATCCCTGTGCAAATTTTGCTTCCTTTTGTGCAGCGGGCTGTACATCGAACCGTTGCATAAAATCCCAGAGTTGCGCAGGCACTTCTGAGGTATCTTTTATTGCTATCCTTTCGGGCTGTTGTCCGGGAAGTTTGAATTCAATACTTTCCCTGGAACTGATCTCAATCCCTGCAATGGCATTGATGCAGATGAAAGAATAGCTGTTTTCTGCGGCGTGTGAATCGGCGCTTTCCAATAAAACAGTATCGCGAAAGCGGTCGCGTACCCTGAGGTAAATACCTACCGGTGTATACACATCAGCAAGCATTTTTTTACCGCTGGTTTCCAATATTATTTTTTTCATATAATACGATGTTCAGATGCTGTTGCTTAAAACAAAAAGCCCCGACAATTACTGTCGGGGCTTTGAATATGATTCAATAAAGTACTGGCTATGCCACTACAATCCCCGAACGGAGTTTGTATGCCACCACCAATATTTATTTGTTACCTGTTTCATTATGAACGCAAATATGCGCCAGAATTTGGTTTCCTCCAAATTTTTTATCCAAAAGACTATAGTACCCCTTTGGTAGAAGGCAGGTAATTGGATAAAGGATCACGTTTTACAGCCATTTTAATGGCTTTTGCAAACGCCTTAAAAATGGCTTCTATCTTGTGGTGTTCATTGTCTCCTTTACATTCAATATTCAGGTTACACCTGGCTGCATCGCTGAATGATTTAAAGAAGTGAAAAAACATTTCAGTAGGCATTTCCCCTATCTTCTCTCTTCTGAATTCAGCGTTCCATACAATCCAGTTACGCCCTCCGAAATCAATCAGCACTTTTGCTTCCGCTTCATCCATTGGCAATGCAAAACCATAGCGTTCCATACCGCGTTTGTCTGTCAACGCCTGTGCAAATGCTTCTCCCATGGCAATGCCGGTATCTTCAATGGTATGGTGCTCATCTATATGCAGATCGCCTTTAGTGATTAACGTCATATCTATTTTACCATGCCTCGCAATCTGTTCAAGCATGTGATCAAAAAATCCCAGCCCGGTATCGATCTTTGCTTTACCACTTCCATCCAGGTTCAGCTCTATATGGATCTTTGTTTCGTTGGTATTCCGTTCGTGGACCACTTTACGCTGTCCCAGTTTCAAAAACTCATAAATAGCTTGCCAGCTATCCGTTTCCAATGCAATGGTGCCCCGCAGGTTGCTTTCCTGTTCTGCTGTTAATTCGTGTAAAGGAGATCGCAGGTAAATGGCTTTACAACCAAGGTTTTTTGCCAGTTGAATGTCACTCCAGCGGTCGCCAATGACAAATGAATGGGCAAGGTCAAAGCTGGCTGTTGCATCAAGAAAATGCTGCAGCAAAGCAGTACCGGGTTTACGGGTAGGCTGGTTCTCACTGGCAAATGTTCTGTCAATGATCATTTCATCAAATACAAAACCTTCACCCGCTAATGTCCTTAACATCAAATCGTGGTAAGGATGGAAATCAAATTCGGGATAGCTGTCTGTTCCAAGTCCGTCCTGGTTAGTAACCATCACCTTATAAAAATCCAATTCCGCTGCAATGGACGACAATGCCGTAATAACACCTGGCACGAAAGTGGTTTTTTCTATTGTATCTACCTGAAAATCGCCTGGAGGTTCTTTCAATACAACACCATCCCTGTCAATAAACAAAACTCGTTTCATTAATGATCTGATTTTATGCGCTCAGCTTTTATATTGCTGCTTTGGCCGTTTAAGGCTTTTATTTACCAGTGTAAATAATACGGTAAATGGTTCCTTTAACATCATCGCTCACATACAAAGAACCATCTGGTCCCTGTGCCAGTCCGCAAGGGCGGTGTTTGGCTTCGCCCGGGCTACTCACTTCTGCCATCCCTGCAAATCCTTTGGCAAAGACTTCCCACTGACCTGCAGGCTTACCATTTTTAAATGGCACGAATACCACTTCATAGCCTTCCTGTGGCAAGGGTGCCCGGTTCCAGGAACCGTGAAAGGCAATGAAAGCGCCGTTTTTATATTTTTCAGGGAACATCGTACCGGTATAAAATAATAAACCGTTGGGCGCCATGTGTCCTGGGAATGCAACGGTAGGATCAATCGCATCTTTGCCTCCTTCTTTTTTGCCATTGCCGCCATATTCTGGTGCCAGTATTTTTTTCTGCTGCTGCTGGTCATAATAAATATAAGGCCAGCCGGCATTGTCTCCTTTATGGATCTCATACATACATTCCGCAGGCAATTCCGCACTTTGCTTCTCATCAAATAATTCCGGCCAGTTATCGTGCAACTGATCCCTTCCGTGTTGCATCACGAACAATGAATTGGTCCGGTCGTTCCAATCCAATCCCACTACATTGCGTAATCCTGTGCCGTAAAGCGTACCATCTGCGAAGGTCTGATTGGTCTTATCAGGGTTGAATTGCCAGATACCGGCTGAAGTTTTTAAAACAGGACAGGGCATCATCCCCTTAGATCCTCTTGTCCTGTCCTGTTCCTGGCAGGAATTGGAATTTGCGCCGATATTGACATACAAATGATTGTCATTGTCAAGCACAATTGATTTGGATGAATGCTGCCCTCTTGGCAAACCTGTTATTATTTTTTCAGGGTTATCAGGATGGATGACCTCGTTTTTATCATTCAGTTTGTAGCGAAAAACTTCCTCATCTGATGATGCATAGAGGTACCCTTTTTTAATGGTAAGCCCGGTGCCGCTGTACGTACCAAAGCCCTCTGTTATGTCAGCCCTGCCATCTCCGTCGGTATCGCGCAAACGAAGTATGCCTTTGCCGTTCGCCAGTTTACCCAGCTTTACATAAACCACCCCCTGTGGCGTAACTAAGATATGGCGGGCCCTGCCCAGGTTATCGGCCACTTTCAGCGCCCCGAAGCCTTCTGGCAATTTTAAACCGGCATTATCGGCATCGGCCGTTACTTTCCCGGGACGCACTATGCTGAGTGAATCAGCAGCATATACGTTTGCCGCCATAGTTCCTGTCAATAGGAGCAGTGTACTTATCTTTTGCAATGTTTTTTTCATACTGATGAATTGTATTTGAGCTTGAAATTACAAATCAAAACAGAGAAACGATCAATTTGTTTGTAAACCAACCCATTCCAGCATTGCATCCACCAATAATGTATTCTCCTGTTCTGTTCCAACTGTAATGCGCAGGCAATCCTCACACAGTTTTACATTGCTCCTGTCGCGCAGCACAATGCCTTTGGTCAGCAGGAATTCGTATACCTTCCGCGCATCCTTCATCTTAACAAGGATAAAATTGGCATCTGAGGGATACACTTTCTCTACGGTTGGTATAGATCGAAATACTTCTGCCAATGCCTCCCGCATATCCACCAATATCCTGATCATATCATTCACCTGCCCTACTTCCTCCAATGCTGCCAATACCAGTTCCTGCGTTGATTGATTGATATTATAAGGGGGCTTCACTTTGTTCAGCACTTCAATGATTGCTGCGGAAGCAAAAGCCATTCCCAAACGCAGTCCGGCCAGTCCCCATGCTTTGCTCAGCGTTTGCATCACAACAAGGTTGGGGTACTCGGCGAGTTCCTGTACAAATGATTTTTGCTTAGCAAAGTTGATATAAGCTTCATCGATGACCACAATGCCATTAAAATTATTCAGCACCATTTCAATATCCGCCCTTTTCAATGAGTTACCTGTAGGGTTATTGGGCGAACAGAGCCAGATGATCCTGGTATTGGCATCCACCAGGTTTTCCAGGTGTACCAGGTCAAGCTGGAAATCATCGAGTAAGAACGCTTTTTTGACTGCCACATCATTGATATTGGCGCTCACTTCATACATGCCATAGGTTGGCGGGCAGATGATCACATTGTCTTTTCCTGGTTCACAGAAACACCGAAACAACAGGTCAATACATTCATCACTGCCATTACCCAGGAAGATATGTGCTGCCCCGATCCCCTTGATCACGCTGAGTTTCTGTTTCAGCAACTGCTGGTGCGGGTCGGGATAGCGGTTATACCATTTGATCAGCGGGGAGCCAAGGCTGTTTTCATTGGCATCTAAAAATACTTTGGCCTCACCGCTGAATTCATCCCTTGCTGAAGAATAGGGTGTTAACTTTTTAATATTGGCCCTCGTAAGGTTGTCAAGATTGAACATGCTATTTTTTTAATCGTATACTAACTGCATTTTTATGCGCGTCTAAGCCTTCTGCGGCAGCCATTAATTCCACCGTTGTACCAATGGATTCCAATCCCTGCCGCGTCAGTTTCTGGTAGGTGATCTTTTTTACAAAACTATCCACACTAACCCCGCTGTATGCTTTTGCGAATCCGTTGGTTGGCAAGGTATGGTTCGTGCCACTGGCATAATCGCCTGCACTTTCCGGAGAATAGTTTCCTAAAAAAACAGAGCCCGCATTCCTGATACCTGCAGCAATGGTTTCGTCGTTGGCACATGCAATGATCAGGTGCTCTGCTGCATATTCGTTTACCAATGCAATGGCTTCATTCATATCTTTCATTACAATAGCGGTACTGTGCGCCAAGGCCTTTACTGCCAGCTCCCTGCGTGGCAGCACGGCCAATTGCTTTTCTAGTGCGGCCTCCACCTGGCCCACCAATGATGCGTCTGTAGTAACCAAAAGCACCTGGCTATCGGCTCCATGTTCTGCCTGGCTCAATAAATCAGCCGCAACAAAAGCCGCATCGGCAGTGGCATCGGCAAGTACACAAACTTCACTGGGACCTGCCGGCATATCAATTGCCACCCCTTCCTCCTGTATCAACTGTTTGGCGCAGGTAACATACTGGTTCCCCGGCCCGAATATCTTATACACCTGCGGCACTGTTGCAGTACCATACGCCATCGCTCCAATGGCCTGCACGCCACCGATTTTGAAGATATTTGTGATCCCAACCAATTGGGCGGCATAGAGGATAGCGGTAGGTAATTTTCCTTCTTTACCGGGCGGTGAGCACAGGATGATTTCTTTACATCCGGCAATTTTTGCCGGGATGCCCAGCATCAGGATCGTTGAAAACAAAGGCGCAGTACCCCCGGGAATATACAACCCCACTTTTTCAATTCCCACGCTTTTCCGCCAGCATTGTATGCCGGGCATTGTTTCTATGATCTCAACTCCTGCAACCTGCTTTTCATGAAACCGCCTGATATTATCTGCGGCCTGCAGAATGGCGTTTTTTAAGTCATCCGGGATCATTGTCAAAGCCTCATTGATTTCATCACCTGTGACCAAAAAATCTGTCAGCAGCACTCCATCAAACTGTTTGGTAAACTGCCTGACAGCCGTATCGCCATCCTGTTTCACTACATTGAGTACGCTTCTTACCTGCTGGTACAACGTAGTTGTATCTAATACAGGTCTTTGCAGTATTGCCTTCCACTGTTCTTTTGGCGGGTATTTGACAAGTTTCATCATTAAAAATTCAGGAATTAAACAATCATCTTTTCTATCGGCACCACTAATATTCCCTGTGCGCCCGCAGCCTTCAGCTGTTCAATGATATCCCAAAACTGGTTTTCATTAAGTACGCTGTGTACACTGCTCCATCCGGCTTCGGCCAGCGGCAATACGGTTGGACTTTTCATACCGGGTAAAAGCGCAATGATCTCATCTAATTTATCATTTGGCGCGTTCAGCAATACATATTTGTTGTTGCGTGCTTTTTTTACGGACTGTATCCTGAACAATAAACGATCCAGTAATTGCTGCTTACCGGTATCCAATGTTTTATTCCTGATAAGTACCGCCTGTGATTGCAGGATGGTCTCCACTTCTTTCAATCCGTTCATGAACAAGGTAGACCCACTGCTTACAAGGTCGCAGATAGCGTCGGCCAAACCAATACCCGGTGCAATCTCCACACTACCGCTGATCTCGTGTATCTCTGCATCTACTCCTTTCTGTTTCAGGAAATCTGCGACAATCACCGGGTAGCTCGTTGCAATTTTTTTTCCTGCAAGGAATTGCGCGCCGGCATATTCCTCATTACGCCGAACGGCAATACTGAGGCGGCATTTGCCAAAGCCCAGTTTTTCCACCACATCTACTTTCTTCTCTTTTTCATATACGACGTTCTCCCCTACAAAGCCTATATCGGCAACCGCATCTTCCACATATTGCGGAATATCATCGTCTCGTAAAAAGTAGACTTCTACCGGAAAATTGCTGGCTTCGGCTTTTAATTTGTTGACGCCGTTTGTGATGTCAATGCCGCACTCTTTTAACAGGCGCATGGAATCATCGTGTAAACGTCCGCTTTTCTGAATAGCTAATTTTAGCTTCATAAGATTGCTTTAAATGATGGATATTTTAAATGACAAAGGGCCTACCTTCCGGTAAGCCCTTTAATGTTTTATCACTATGCACAAAACACCAACAGCCTACCCCTGGGGTAAGTAATGATGATGGTGGATATGTGCGAATAATTTCATAATGTGGCACAAAAGTAATGGCAATGACATTTACCTGCAAATTTTTTTCTGTTCAGCCGGTAAAACTCCTTTTCGGCCTACCCGTTTAATCAGTAACTTACCTGCTCAAAATACCATGTATATGCTTGCTTTTCTTCGTTTATCAGCGACTTGTATGGTAGCGTTGGCCTGCTTTTCAACTGCCGATGCCCAGCAAAAAAGAAAACTTGTCTGGAGCGATGAATTCAATTACAAAGGGCTCCCTGATTCAACAAAATGGAGTTATGACGTGGGGGGACACGGCTGGGGGAACAGTGAATTGCAGTACTACACTGACCGGATGCTTAACAATGCCCGGGTAGAGAAAGGTCATTTAATCATTGAAGCAAGAAGGGAAGCCATGGGCGGGATGAAATATACTTCTGCAAGATTAGTAACAAAGGGCAAGGGGGACTGGACTTTTGGCCGCATTGATGTAAGGGCCAGGCTGCCTAAAGGGCTTGGAACCTGGCCAGCTATCTGGATGCTGGGGAGCACTAAAAAATTAACCTGGCCTGATGACGGCGAGATTGACATTATGGAACATGTAGGATATGACCAGGGGGTCATCCATGCCTCCATTCATTGTAAGAAATATTATCACAGCATCGGCACACAGAAAACAGCTACTAAGGCCGTGCGGGATTGCAGTGAAGCTTTTCATATGTATTCGCTTGATTGGGATGCAGAAAATATTACCATGCTGATCGACGATCAGCCTTATTTCAGTTTTAAGAACGAACACAGCGGAAAGGAAGCATGGCCTTTTGATACGCCTTTTCACCTGCTGCTGAATATTGCAGTAGGTGGCACATGGGGTGGCCAGAAAGGAGTTGAGGAAAGTATATTTCCACAACGCATGCTGGTGGATTATGTAAGGGTGTACCAGTGAGCCGGCCTGGAACGCTATTACAAACTTGCGCAGCCATAACTACGGGGCTACCTGAAATAGTCAGTTACTCCTTCAACAACCGCTCCACTGTTTCGGCATATTCTTTTTTTAGCGCCTCATAATGTATACCTGTTCCAGGTCCTTCAAAACCGGTATGGATCTTAGCCACCCTGCCTTTTTTATCTATAAAAATGGTAGAAGGGAATGATTGAATCCGGGTCAGTTGAGGCAAGGTTTTTTCTGTACGCAAACTGTCTCCCACTGCCACACCGGTGATCAGTAAAGGGTATTGTACGCCAAACCTGTCTCTGAATTTTTGTACACTTTTCTTAGCCCTTTCAAAATCTGTACTGTATTCATAAGCCAGTCCCACTACTTCTACTCCCCTTTGCCTGTTCTGGTTGTAGAATGCGCTCAGAAAAGCTGTTTCATCCATACAATTCGGGCACCAGGATCCCATGATCTGCACAATGACCACTTTATTTTTAAAACGCTGGTCATGAATAGCCACCATTTTTTTATTCAGGTCGGGAAAACTGAAGTTTAATCTTTCTTCTCCGTTTTTCAGGTACATGGCGGCTACATCCGGCACGGCAGCCTGTGCATTTTTAGCTGCCACCCATGTTAACGAAGCCGTGCTCCCGGAATAGAAATGGCCTTCGGTCAGTTGTTGATCGCTGCTGATCTTAGCCGTAAAGAAATAGGCATGCATACCGTCAAAGGTGGAAAGCTTCAGTGTATCTCCATTGACCACACCTCCCAGGTAACGGTAATCACCGGTAGCCGTAAGCATGGTACCGTTCAATATATTTCCTTTTTGTACAAATTCCCCTACTGCATTTTCATTCAGCT
>JBHAFM010000112.1:0-5431 GCA_041856175.1 Sediminibacterium sp. | reverse complement strand
GTTGAAAACGCTCCCTGCAAAATCAAAAACTCTGCAATAAAATTTCCCAGCATAGGTAAACCCAGTGATGCCATGGTAAATAACATCGCTGTCCCGCCCATGGACGGCATCCATGTCCACAAGCCGCCCATCTGCCCTATGTCCCTGGTATGCAACCGCTCCTTGAGCATCCCCGCCATTACAAACAAAGCCCCCGTACTAATGCCATGCGCAAGTATCTGTATCACCACTCCCTGCATGGCTATTTCGCGAAAAGCAAAAATACCCAGCAATACAAACCCCATATGGCTTACTGATGTGTATGCGATCAGTCGTTTGATATCCGTTTGTGCAAAAGCCAGCAAAGCGCCATATATAATTCCTATCACGGCAAACAGCATGGCCCACCACGAAATTTCCGCTGATGCCTGCGGAAATAAAACCAATACAAAACGGATGATACCATACGCTCCTGTCTTCAATAATAAACCGGCCAATAGTAAACTGCCCGCCGTAGGAGCTTCGCTGTGGGCATCGGGCAACCAGTTATGAAAAGGAACCACCGGTAACTTAACAATAAACGCAATCAGAAATCCAAACATGATCCACCTCGCTGTTGACGGCTCCAGGGAAGTGTTCAGCAGACTGAAATAGTCAAAAGAATAAACGCCGCTTTGCTTTCCATGGATGAAATACAAAGCAAGTATGGCCAATAGCATCAGCAAGCCACCGGCCTGTGTGAAGATGAAAAACTTATAGGCAGCATACCTGCGATTCGTATCTCCCCAGATGGCAATCAAAAAATACATCGGTACCAGCATCACCTCCCAGAAAAAATAAAACAGGAAAAGATCCATTGCCATAAATACGCCGCTGATACCAGCCAGCGTCCACAAAAGGTTAAAAAAATAAAATCCTGTCTTCTCTTTGATCTCGTTCCATGAACAGAGCACCGACAAAATACCCAAAAAGAAAGTAAGCAGCAGCAATACTAAACTGAGCCCATCCAATGCTACATGAAAGCTGATGCCAAAAGAAGGGATCCAGTTAGCCGTATAATTAATAAACCAGGGGCTGACAGCACTGGTAACTGTTTTGTTTTGCAAATACAGGCAGCAAATAATAACAAAGTCGGCACTAACCGCCAGCAAAGCAATCCACTTGGATAAAACAGGGCGCTGTTGTGCTACCATCCAGCACAGCAGGCCTCCAAAGAGTAATATGCTTATCATCCATACCAGTATCATAACAATTGTAAGGTTATAATGAACAGAATACCTATCAGCACTCCTACTACATACCAGCGCAGCGAGCCGTTCTGGGAAACAGAAAACAAATGATTCAGTCTCAGGCTAACCGCTGCTATGCCTGTATACAGTTTGTCAAATACGTCAGACTTATTTATCCGCGTAATAAATTTGAATGGTTTCACCAGCAGGGTCTCATACAATGCATCGAACCCCCACCCGTGAAATAAAAAATTACGGATAGCCCCTAACGCTGCAGATCGCTGCCACAATACACCGGTCTTATGATAGTATAACAGGCAGCCGGAATAAATACCACCCAACGTTACCACTACAGCAATCGCCTGGAAAATAAATTCTGCAGGCTGGTTGTCTTTTAAGCTGGTTGCCGGCAACACTTTTTGTACCTGGTCTGAAAACAATGTCAGGTGTAAAAGATTATGCGGCCATTCAATAAAACCTGCTGCTATTGAAAAAAATGCCAGTACCACCAGCGGCGCTGTCATCAGTCGCCCTGGTAATTCGCCGACAGGTGTTTTCATGTCGCCCCAGAAAACAACCAGCATCAACCGTGTTGAATAAAATGCGGTGATGAATGCGCCAGCCAATGCCACTAACCAGAACAGTGCATGACCATTACCGGCGCTCCATGCATACCATAGTACCTGGTCTTTACTGTAAAAGCCGGCAGTAATGAATGGCAAAGCTGCTAAGGCAGCAGCACCGGCTAAGAAAGTACGGAACACTACAGGCATTTTATTTTTCAGCCCACCCATTTTAAAAATATTGTGTTCATGATGCAGGGACTCGATTACAGCTCCTGCTGCCAGGAATAATAAAGCTTTGAAAAATGCATGGGTGAAGAAATGAAAGATGGCCGTGCTCCATGCCCCTACTCCCAATGCCAGGAACATATACCCGATCTGGCTGATGGTAGAATAGGCCAGTATTCTCTTGATATCTGTTTGTACCATGGCGCTGCAACCTGCCACAAATAAAGTAGCCGCACCAACAATGGCTGTAACCGTCATTGCAACTGGCGACAGTTGAAACACGGTGTGCATCCGCGCAATGAGATACACCCCGGCAGTCACCATTGTCGCGGCATGTATCAGTGCACTCACCGGCGAAGGGCCTGCCATAGCATCGGGCAGCCAGGTTTGTAATGGCAGTTGCGCCGATTTGCCCATACCGCCTGCAAGCAATAATAAAGCGATCAATGTAATAGTAGGGGCTCCGGTTGCAAAATGCAGTGGCGATTGTTGAAGGATAGCCGTAATATTGAGTGTACCCAGTTCTTTGAACAGCAGGAATAATCCAATAAGCATGGCGGTATCACCAATACGTGTGGTAAAAAAAGCTTTATTGGCGGCATTGCAATTGGCAGTGGTCTCATACCAGAACCCGATGAGTAAATAACTGCACAGCCCTACACCTTCCCATCCCAGGTACAGCAACACTAAATTATCTGCCATTACCAATACCAGCATGGAACATACAAACAAATTCATACAGGCAAAGAACCGGGCATAGTCACGGTCTTTCCGCATGAATGCAGTTGAGTAAACATGAATAAGCGCGCCTACAAATGTGATGACGAATATAAATACAAGTGACAAAGCATCTGCGCGCAGGCTGACGTCAATGGACAATTCGGCTGTGCTGAACCAATGCCATAACAATTGTGTATAAGCACCGGTAGCCGGTGGTGCCTGCAAAAACTGAACACCCAGCGTAATTGCCATAACAGCTGCCGCACATACAGTTCCTGCCCCGATCCACGCAATGGCCTTTCCTGACAAACCTCTTCCTGCCAGGGATAGAACCAGGAAGCCGGTTAATGGTAATGCAGGTATGAAGGCGAGAAGTTGCATGTTTGATGTTGGTTTGTCCGGGCTAATCTCTCAATTCTTTCAGATCTTCCACGTCTAATGTTTTATGCTGGTGATAGATCTGCAGCACCAATGCCAGCGCCACTGAAACCTCGGCCGCTGCCATCGCCAGAATGAACAGGAACATCACCTGTCCGTCGGGCTGTTGCCATTTATATCCTGCTGCTACAAATGCAAGACCAGCTGCATTCAGCATGATCTCTACAGAAAGGAGCATGAAGATGATATTCTTCCGGGTCAACACACCTGTTAATCCCAATACAAAAAGTACAGCGGTAACTATTAAAACGGTATTGGCGTCAAAGTCTGGCATCAGTTATGTTCTATTTATGATCATTGGTTTGAAGTTCATCTTCCTGCAAAAACCGGTGCAGTTTCTTTATCTTATGTTTACCTATATGTGCTGCCCCCACAATGCCTGCCATCAGCAGGAAACCTGTTAATTCTACAGCAAGTATATACTCTCCGTATAATGACAGGGCCACTTGTCGTGGAGTAACTACCGATAAAGGCATCGCCATGCTTTTCCCCTTCACTAATAGCACAATCATCTCAGCTAACAATACCAGGGCTAAGAGCGACGGGCCTGCCCAAACCTTTGGCTGCAACCATTTCTTTTCCTGCAGGGCAGTGTCCTTACCCAGGTTCAGCATCATCACAACAAAAATGAACAGCACCACAATCGCTCCGGCATAGATGATCACTTCCAGCACAGCCACAAAAGGAGCGCCCAATGATAAAAAGACAATGGCCACTGCAAGAAAGGAAACGACTAAGTACAGCAGTGCGTGAACAGGATGGTAGCGGGTGATCACCATCATGGTGGCGAGAATGGCAATAAGGGATGATATGTAAAACAACAGACTCATGGCAATAGATTATGTATGTCAACAGGCGGTTCTTCATTTTCACCCCTGCCTTTTTCTTTCACACCCGCATCCATTCCTGCAATCTTGTAAAAATTATATCCCGGATATTTTCCCTGGCTGTTGATCAGCAGGTCTTCTTTTTCAAATACCAGGTCTTGCCGCTTGTATTCTGCCATTTCAAAATCGGGGATCAGTTGAATGGCATACGTGGGGCAAGCCTCTTCGCAATACCCGCAGAAAATGCATCGGGAAAAATTGATGCGAAAGAATTCCGGGTATCGCCGGCCGTTCTCATCTTCGGTAGCCTGCAAGGCAATACAATCTACCGGGCAGGCTGCTGCACACAAATAACAACCCACACAACGCTCACCCCCATCCGGGTCTTTCGTCAATACGATCCGCCCTTTGTAACGGGGATGCAGCCTGACTTTCTCCTCCGGGTATTCAATGGTTACTTTTTTACGGAACAGGTGTAAAAAAACCAACCACATTGTTCTAAAATGACTGATCATAGTCTGTGTTTTTTCTTTTCAGCAACTGTCATTCATTATTCATCCTTTCATCCACAATGCAACCGCCCCGGTAACCAATATATTAACCAGCACTAAGGGCAATAGTACTTTCCATCCATACTCAATCAACTGGTCATAACGTGGCCGTGGCAGCGAAGCCCGCAGCAGGATGAACAATCCAATGAATACAAATGTCTTGATGAAGAACCAGGCCCATGACGGCAAAAAGGAAGGGCCCAGCCAGCCGCCAAAAAACATGGTCACCATCATGGCTGAGATCAATGTAATACCCAGGTATTCGCCAATGAAAAACATCCCGAACTTCATCCCTGAATATTCTGCATGATAGCCAGCAATCAACTCACTCTCCGCTTCCGGAATATCAAAAGGCAGGCGGTGTGTCTCTGCAATACCGGCGATAAAAAAGATGATAAAACCCAGCGGCTGTGTAACAATAAACCACATGCTTTTCTGTGCTGCTACTATTTCTCCCAGGTTGAAAGAACCAGTCAGCATCACCACGCCCATCAATGACAGTCCCATGAACACTTCATAAGCGATCATCTGGGAAGCGCCCCGCAATGCGCCCAGCAGGGCATATTTGTTGTTCGATGCCCACCCGCCCAGCACAATACTGTAAACACCCAATGACGACATAGCTAAGAAAAATAATAACCCTACATTCAGATCAGCCACCACAATACCGGGAGCAAACGGGATAATAGCAAAGCTCATCAGCACAGTGCCTACCACAATAGCCGGAGCTAAGATGAACACCCATTTGTCTGCAAAAGGGGGCGTCCAGTCTTCCTTAAAAAATAATTTCAACGTATCGGCCAGCACAATTAAAATACCCAGAGGCCCGGCACGGTTTGGTCCCAGCCTGTCCTGGAACAAGGCAAGCAGCCTGCGCTCCACCCAGATGAGTCCGG
>JBHAFM010000111.1:0-21413 GCA_041856175.1 Sediminibacterium sp. | reverse complement strand
TTGCGCGGGTTATTGCTCATTAGTTTGAGCTTGGTGATGCCAAGATAGCGCAGGATTTGTGCGCCTACCCCATAGTCCCGTTCATCTTTCCCAAAACCCAGTTCCAGGTTGGCTTCTACGGTATCAAAACCTTCTTCCTGCAGTTTATACGCTTTTAATTTATTGACTAAGCCAATGCCTCTTCCCTCCTGGTTCATATAAATGATCACGCCCTTTCCTTCTGCTTCAACCATGGACATGGCTTTATGCAATTGCTCACCACAATCACAACGGAAACTGCCGAGGATATCGCCTGTAAAACAACTGCTGTGTACGCGGGTAAGCACTGGTTCATCTTTACTCCAGCTTCCTTTGATCAATGCCAGGTGTTCACCGCCGGTCGCTTTTTCTTTAAATGCTATTAATTTAAAATGACCAAATTTAGTGGGCATATCCACCCGTACTAATTCTTCAATCAGAGAATCAGTCTTCAGGCGATAATCGATCAGGTCTTTGATAGAGATGACACGGAGCTTAAACTTCTTTGCTATTTCAAGTAACTGTGGCAAACGGGCCATGGTGCCGTCTTCATTCATGACTTCCACCAGTACGCCGGCAGATTCGAGCCCCGCTAACCGTGCCAGGTCAACCGCAGCTTCTGTATGCCCTGTCCTGCGCAATACGCCGCCATTCTTGGCCCTTAATGGAAAAATATGACCCGGGCGTCCCAGGTCAGATGGCAGGGTATCCGGGTTGATCAATGCCTGGATGGTCTTGGCACGATCATGTGCAGAGATCCCGGTAGTAGTACCATGACCCAGCAGGTCAACCGATACCGTAAAGGCTGTTTCATGCAGGGAAGTATTGGAGGAGACCATCGGATCGAGCTGCAGTTCCTTGCAACGATCTTCCGTTAAAGTAGCGCAGATAAGTCCCCTGCCCTCTTTGCTCATAAAATTAATAACTTCCGGGGTGGTGTGACGGGCAGCAATTACAAAATCGCCTTCATTCTCCCTGTCCTCATCATCCACTACTATCACCATCTTACCATGACGAATATCATCAATGGCATCCTGTATCCTGTCAAGCATAATCAACTATTGAATGGCAAAATTACGACCCATGGCCGGTAAATGCATAAATAAAGTTTAGCCATACATTGGGCGAAATCACTTTTCAATAAAAAGCTGCACCACCGATCATGTATTGCCCCAAATATATAAACAAAAGATTCACAATGAGTTAGCAGGGATAACGAAATTATTTCGGGTAATATCATGTCAACATTCTGTTGACATCCTAAAAAGATATTTTATTTTCTTTGTGGCAACTAACAACCTTACGTATGCTCAGAAAGAGAATCATGCGGCTTGTCGTGTCATTGATGTTGTTTCCTGCGTTATATTTTTTAACTGTTAATGATCTGTGCAATAAAAAAGCCTTCTATAGTTATGATAGAGGGCTTTTTTATTGAATAACAATTATATAATATACAATATTTTATACGGTAGCAGTACGTTTCAAAAAAAAACTACTTTTGCCACTTACTAAAACAAACTAATTATGAGCAAACTCGTGCGCTTTGCGCTTACTTTTTTTGCAATGGTATGTTTGAGCATACTATCAACTAAAGCACAGGAAACAACTTCGGATATCCAGGGTACCATTACCAATGGGAATGCGCAGCTGGCCGGAGCAGCAATCACTGCAATACACCTTCCGTCCGGAACAAAATATGTAACAACCAGCCGTAAAGACGGACGTTATAACCTGCCCAACCTGAAAGTAGGCGGCCCTTACGAGATCAGGGTATCCTATGTAGGGTTAAAATCAGAAAAACAAGAGAATGTTTTCCTGGTGCTGGGACAGGAATTTAAATCAGATTTTTCGCTTCAATCTTCCACTACTGAGCTTGCCACTGTTGTTGTAAGTACAGCAAGGAGACAGGATAAAGTTTTCAATAGTGGCCATACCGGCAGCCAGGAAATCATCAGCCGTGGACAAATTGAACGGTTACCTACCATTAACAGAAGCCTGCAGGATTTTACCAAGCTTGCCCCTTCTTCCAATGGCCTGAGTTTTGGCGGCAGAAGCAGCCAATATAATAATATTACTGTGGATGGCGCCAACTTCAATAATGCATTTGGCCTGTCGGGCGTTCTGGGTGGCCAGACCAACTCACAGCCCATCAGCTTAGATGCCATTGAACAGATCCAGGTGAATATTTCCCCTTACGATGTAAGACAGGGAGGTTTTTCAGGCGCAGGTGTAAATTCTGTTACGCGCAGCGGTACCAATGAAATCAAAGGCTCCGTTTATACCTATATCAGAACGCCTGATCTGCAGGGATACAATGTGAGGACCAACAAACTTGTCAAGCCAAGCTTTACCTATAATTTACGTGGCGCTTCTATCGGCGCTCCCATCATCAAAAACAAACTGTTCATTTTTGTCAGCGGGGAGCAGGAAAGGATCAGCCAGCCGGCTACTACGCTTGTAGCCAACAAGCCAGGACAAACAGCCATTCCCGGTGTAATTTCACAGGCAGTCGCTGATACATTAGACGCTTTGAAGAGTTTGCTGATGCAGAAATTCAATTACAATCCAGGCGCTTACCAGGGTTATAATTACGATACTTACAGTGATAAATTAACAGCGCGTATCGACTGGAACTTAAGTAAGAGCAGCACTTTTACACTCAAATACAACTATTTAAAATCGTACCGGAACATTTCTGCCAGCAATAGCGGCGCACCTAACGGCAACAGGCAACCCAGTAATACCGGCCTTCCTTTCAGTGGCAGTGGTTATACGATCAATAACAACTTCAATATCATTATTGGCGAGTTGAATACCCGTATCGGCAACAAAGCATCCAACAAATTACAAGTGGGTTATACCGCTTTGAGGGATTACAGGGCGAGCCTGGCGGGTGCGGATTTCCCATTAGTGGATATCCTGAACGGACAGGGTCAAAGCTATACTGCCTTTGGATATGAGCCTTTTACTTATAACAACATTCTAAGTACCAATGTATTCCAGTTCTCCGATATCTTCACTTTGTATAAAGGCAAGCACGAAATAACATTGGGTACCCAGAACTATATCAAAAACTTTAAAAATGGTTTCGCACCTAACTATGCAGGGGCTTACCAGTTCAGTACACTGACTGATTTCTATAACACCGTGAACAACGGCACGCCTACAGCCAGCTCTTATTCACTGAGGTATTCACTGATAAAAGATGGTTCTTTCCCATTTGCCAATATTGGCGCATCTGAATTCGGTTTTTTTGCACAGGATAAATGGAGGATGAAAAATAACTTCACGCTGACCTACGGTTTAAGATTGGATTTACCTGTATTTCAGAACAAGTTCGATACCAATCCCTATGCTTCCCAGCTCGCTTTCAGGGATGGGAAAACATATGATGTGGGCCAAAAGCCAGGCAGTAATCTCCTGCTCTCTCCCCGTTTAGGATTTAACTGGGATGTATTCAACAATAACCAAACCCAGGTAAGGGGTGGTATTGGCCTGTTCTCCGGCCCGCCGCCATTTGTATGGATCAGTAACCAGGCAAGCAATAACGGTGTTCAGTTCGGCTCTTATACTGTCAGACCAAATGTCGGAGGCGTGTCTGCTAATGACCCCAGGTTTATTTTTAAATCTGACATCAATGCCAACAGGCCTTCAGCCGGTGCACCGAATACTTCCTATAACCTGGTATTTACAGATGCTAACTTTAAATACCCGCAGGTAATGAAGTTAAATGTTGCGGTAGACCATAAACTGCCTGAGAACATTGTTGCGAGTTTTGAGTACACTTATTCAAAAGAGGTTAATGCTGTTTATTTTCAGAACGTCAACCTGCCTTCCACCGGAACGCCGCTGGTTGGATCTGATACCAGGCTGCGTTACACTTCACCAAAGATCTGGTCTGGTGCAGGTGGTGCAAGTGTTACCAATCCGAATATATCAGATGCCATCCTGATGACCAATTCAAGTAAAGGGTATGCCTATACTGCTACGGTAAGATTAGAAAGAAGCGTTCAGAACCTGACTACCAGTATTGCATATACCTACAGCCAGTCAAAAACAATTAACGACGGAGGCTCTATTGCACAAAGCAACTGGAGAGACAGGCCTGCGAAAGGCGATCTCAACTCAGATGAGATCGGCTATTCAAACTTCTACCAGCCGCACCGTGTCATCGCTTACGCATCATACAGAAAAGAATATGCAAAGAACTATGCTACTTCAATAGGATTCGTGTTTGAAGCTGCTCCTAATGGTGTAGGTTCCTATACTTACCAGGGAGATCTGCTGAATGCAAGCACAGGTGGTAATAGTTCACTGATCTATATTCCCAAAAACCAGGCAGATATTGTATTGGTACCTGTGAATACAGGCGGCGGAACCATTACAGATACAAGGACGCCCGCGCAGATGTGGAACCAGCTGAACAATTTTATTCAGCAGGATCCTTATATGAGTACACACCGCGGTCAGATAGCTGAAAGAAATGCAGCCATACTACCCTGGTTCAAACACCTCGATTTCAATGTTACACAGGATTTTTACCTTAAATCAGGTAAAAACAGGCATACGTTGCGCTTCACATTCGATATCATCAACGTGGGTAACTTCCTCAACAAGAACTGGGGTGTTGCAAAAACATTCAGCGCTACTTCCTTCCTGAAATTTGAAGGAATTGCACCAACAGGCGACCCCAATGCAGGCAAACCCCGTTACTCCTTCCTGTACCAGGATGCTGCCAACCAGATTCCTTATGTCAATAGCTACCAGGATAATTTCGGTACCTTCTCAAGATGGCAGGGACAGATCGGTATCAGGTATTTATTCAATTAAACGGTACGTTAATAACAACAATAAAAAAACGCCCTTCACAGGCGTTTTTTTATTTACCCCATCCCCACTTCAGGAATGCCGGGAAAGCTTTTGCCCAGGTAGCTACATCGTGCCTACCTCCTTCCATTTCGAGGTAATGAATATGCTGATCCGTATAGCCTTTTGCTTTCAATTCCACAATCAGGTCTAATGCATCATCAATAGAATCGATCACGCCATTGTTATTGCGGTCCTCCGTTTCATCCATTGTACCGCATTCAATAAAAAATTGCATCCAGGGATAGTACATACCCTTGCGGATCTGCAAATGCATCAGGCGGTCCTTTTCTTCATCATACCCTTCCTCATATCCTTTCCTCCTCCACCATAAGGAGCCGCTCAAAATCCCCACCCTGCTGAACTCATTGGCATGGTTCCAGGCAATATCCAACGCACTCAATGCTCCCAATGAGAAACCGGCGAATGATTTATCTTTAAAAGAAGGCGCCCGATAGGTTTTACGAATAAAGGGAAGCAGTTCTTCCAATATAAATTTGGTGTAAAGACCTGCAGACGCGCCCCTGCCTTTAAAGTCCGCAGCATAGGCTGTTCCATATTCCATTTTTCTATCCGGGCCGCAATGAATGCCTATGCAAACCAATGGTTCGATCTCATGCGCTGCGATCATTTCATCCAGCATTGCATCGAACGGCATTTTGCGCAGATCCTGCCCGTCATTAATCAATAAAAGGCTTACCTGGTCAAACCTTTGCATGGCAACCGGTAAATACACATCAACCAGTACTTCCCGCTCAAGGTATTCAGAAAGAATGGTCTGCTGTGCAACTACAATTGAAGAGGCTACTGTTCTTGCTTCATCCATAACTTCAAAAATAATATAATGATAAGATAATTTGTAACCAGAGTGCCGGCAGGCCGGAAATTGAAAATTGAAAATCTAAAATTTGTTGTTAAATTGAAAGCAATTACCCCATATCCAACTGCAAAATCTTTGCATATGAAAAAGATCGGCATATTATTCGGGCAGGAAAGAAGCTTTCCTATGGCATTTATTGAGCGTATCAACAGTAAAAACATACCCGGCATTACAGCCGAGCCCGTTCGCATAGATAAAGTGATGCAGGGAGAAGCTACGGGTTATGCCGTGATCATTGACCGCATCAGCCAGGATGTACCCTTCTACCGGGCTTTTCTGAAAAATGCCGCACTATGCGGTACTGCTGTTATCAACAACCCGTTCTGGTGGAGTGCCGATGAAAAATTCTTCAACAATTGCCTGGCCACCAGGATCAGTGTGCCGGTTCCCAAAACCGTGATATTACCCTCGCGCGACCTGCCGACCGATACTTCCGATCAATCTTTCAGTAACCTGGCTTACCCGCTGGACTGGGAAGGCATTTTCAATTATGTGGGTTTCCCTGCCTATATGAAACCTTTTGCCGGCGGGGGCTGGAAGAACGTGTACAAACTGACCAGCATGGATGATTTTTTTGAAAAACACAGTGAAACAGGGCAGTTGGTGATGTTACTGCAGGAAGAAATCATATTTGAAGAATATTACCGCTGCTACTGTATAGGAGGAAAACACGTACGCATCATGCCTTATGAACCACGTAACCCGCACCATTTGCGTTATATGGCTGATTTTACCCCTTCGGAAAAAAAGCTGAAAGAAATGGAAGACATTGTCCTGCGCATTAATCAATACTTAGGTTATGATTTCAATACGGTTGAACTGGCTTTGCGCGATGGCATTCCTTATGCCATTGATTTCTGCAACCCGGCACCCGATGCCGACCTGAAAAGTGTAGGGCAGGCAAATTTTGACTGGGTAGTGGAAACCGCTGCTGCTTATGCCATAGAAAAAGCACAAGCGCTTATACCAGATGGCGATAATCTCACCTGGGGAGAATATGTTAAACGCAGCAGCGCCAAACAAAAATTGATCTGACAGATGGGAGACCTGAACTATACACATTTCACGCTTGGTGTGGAAGAAGAATACATGGTGCTGGACCCGCATACCCGTGAGCTGAAAAGCCACGAGCAAAAGATCGTATGGGAAGGACAGAAGATCATTAAAGACAAGGTAAAGGCAGAAATGCACCAGGCAGTTGTGGAAGTAGGTACTGATATCTGCCAGGATATTGAAGAAGCATACAAAGATGTAGCTACCCTCCGCGGCACCATTGCCCAGATAGCAGGTGACCTTGGTTATTGGGTAGGAGCTTCCGGCACGCATCCTTTCAGCCACTGGGAAAACCAGCTGATCACTGACCACGCCAGGTATAATGAAATAGTCAACGAACTGCAGGAAGCCGCCCGCAGTAACCTGATTTTTGGCCTGCATGTTCACGTAGGCATGGAAGACCGGAGAATGGCCATGCATATTGCCAATACAGCCCGTTATTTTTTGCCGCATGTGTATGCTCTCAGTACCAATTCGCCTTTTTGGGAAGGCCGGCAAACAGGATACAAATCATTCCGCACCAAGGTCTTTGATAAATTTCCACGTACCGGCATTCCCGATTTTTTTGAAAGCATTGAAGCATATGAGAACTATGTGAACCTGCTCATCAAAACCAATTGCATTGATAATGCAAAAAAGATCTGGTGGGACCTCCGTGTGCATCCCTTTTTTAATACCGTTGAATTCCGCATTTGCGATGTGCCACTGACCGTTAACGAAACCATTACCATTGCAGCCCTCTTCCAGGCGATCTGTGCCAAGATCTACAAACTGCGCAGCCAGAACCTCAATTTTATGATGTACCAGCGCTCGGTGATCAATGAGAACAAATGGAGGGCCAGCCGCTATGGCATCGACGGCACCCTGATCGACTTTGGCAAAGAAACCGAAGTAAATACCAGGGCACTGATCTATGAACTGCTCGATTTTGTAGATGATGTCGTAGATGAACTCGGCTGCCGGCACGCGCTCAATTACATCCATAAGGTATTTGAAATGGGAACGGGTGCCGACAGGCAACTGGCGGTTTTTAAGGAGACCAATAGCCTTGTCAGCGTGGTAGATTATATCCATGACCAGTTCCTCAGTATTTAAGCGACAATTAATAATAGAATAATCTAATTTGTATACATTTGAACTGCTATTAAATAGAGAGCTGTTAGTAATTTTAACAACTAATTATTAATTTCTCCTTCAGGCAACAGTACCTGAAAGAAAGGTATCTATATTCAGACGTCAACCAACAAAACAAACCCGCAGGTGACAGAATACGAACTTATCAAGGGATGTATTAACCAGCATAGTGGCTGCCAGCGCATGCTTTTTGAGCGGTATGCAGGTAAAATGATGAGTGTATGTCTTCGTTATGCCAATGACAGCATGGAGGCGGAAGATATGATCCAGGATGCCTTTATTAAAGTATTTCAATACATTGGCCAGTTTAAAGGGGAGGGTTCTTTTGAGGGATGGATCAGGCGTATTGTGGTCAATACTGCCATCCGGCACTTAGAGAAAAAGAAGATGCATTTCAAGGAAATAGACGACCACAGCAGTGATGCACCACAGATGGATCCGCATGCGTATACGCATTTGGGACAGGAAGACCTGCTGAAACTGATCAGCCGGCTTCCGGAGGGGTACCGGCTTGTTTTTAACCTGAACGTGGTGGAAGGCTATAGCCATGAAGAGATAGCCGAAATGCTCAATATTCAACCCGGCACCAGCCGCAGCCAGTTGGTAAAGGCACGGAAGATGCTGCAACATCAAATCTTACAATTACAAAAAATTGCTGTATAATATGACAGATAAACAATTTGATGATTTCATCAGGGCAAGGCTCAAGGACCATTCCGCTCCGGTGCCGCCAGGTCTTTGGGAGAAGATACACCCTGCTGAGAAGGATGACCGCAAAGGCTTCATCCTTCCAAAAATCAACCGCTTTGGTTACCTCACCATTGCCGCCCTCCTGGTGGCAATAGGTGTTGGCGGCTACCTGTATTTTAACGGCGGACAGGAAAAAGAACTGTCATCGGTCAATACAGCCATCACTCAGCCCAACGCAACCGCACACAATAACAACGTAAATAATACCGATCATAGCAATATAGCTGCAGCTGCCGGAGACGCACCCAAAAAAGATAACAACCAGCAACAACAGGAAGAAAATATAAGCGAACCCAACACTTCATTTGTTCCGTCTCTTACTGCTGCCGGCAACCAATACACTGCAACAGCAATATCACAGGAAAGTAATGAAGCTGCTGCAGATGTTTCCATTCCATCTTATAACAATCACTTTAACCTGTTAACAGCTGCTGCCATTCCTGCTTCCAGGAATGCGTTACTGTTTGACATGAAAAACATACAAGAGCTGGAATTAGCCAATGCTATTGCTCATACCAGGCGGGTTCCGAATATTGTGGTTTGTCCTTCAAGCAGGGGCGGTGGTGCGATGCTCAACCCCGATTGGTACATTGAAGCATTTGCATCCCCGGATATCGCTGTAAAATCCATCCAGAACATATCAGCCACGCCGCAGTACATGCAGCGCAAGGACAGCAGCGAAAGCATGCAGGTAGGTTATAGCGCCGGGTTCAGAATTGTGAAACCATTTGACGACCACTTCTTATTGAAAGCCGGTTTACAGTATGCACAGGTGAATGAAAAATTTGTTTACCGTTCGGAGAATGAGATCAAAACCACTACAGTTGTCACTGTAAGACAAATCATCAGGGGCCCCGGAGATACCGTACTTGTAAGAGACACCAGTGTTTTGCAACAGATCGGCTACCGCAACAAAACGGTTCATAACCGTTACAGCAGCATTGACCTCCCACTAACAGTTGGTTACCAGTTTGGCACAGATGGTGATGATTTCCGTGTTGGTGTGAATGCCGGCGTTGTGATCAATCTGTCGTCATGGTACCAGGGGGTTATACTCGACTCATCACTGACTGCCGTACCTGTTAACAAAAGCAGTAACAGCATGATCTATAAGAGTAATATAGGACTGGGATTATATGGCAGCATCAGTTTGATGAAACGGCTGAATGAGAATACGCATCTGTTCTTTGAGCCTTATTTCAGGTATAATCTTTCCAGCATGACGAATGCGCAGGCTTCTTATAATCAGAAATTCAGTATAGGCGGACTCGCTATTGGCCTCAGGTTTAATTTAAACAGGAGATAAAAATAAATACAGGCAACGCGGCAGGTATGTCCTGTATCTATTCAATACAACAATCAGCTATGAACATGAAAAAGAATTTAATTACAATCGGATGCCTTGCTCTTCTGTTCTTTACTGCCTGCAAAAAAGAATTTTCGAGCAACCTTGTACTATATCCCAATCACCCGTTGAATGATACCGCATGGACAAGAGGCGCCAACATTTTTTCATCAATCAACGACCTTCCGGGTCTCTTGCTACCCAGCCTGGTCATTGATTCTTTCGACTGCTCAAAAGCGGATACACTGCATTATGGCGATAGCCTTGATGTTATGATACCCGACAGTGCTTTTGTTACTTCTTCCGGAAGTGGTGGTGGTGGCAGCGGTAGCGGTGGCAGCGGCGGCAGCATCTGTTCCGGCAAAGTGCGGCTGGAATTATTCAGACTGAAAACAAAAGGAGATTTTATCAAGTTCTTTAAACCCACTACCAGCAACGGGTATTTACTGGAAACAGGCGGAGGCATCTTTATCCGCATCACAAAAGAGGGTCGTGAAGTTACACTCAGACCCGGCGCTAAGATCACTATCCGCTTCAGCGATACAGAAGATCCCAAACCTAATATGCAGGTCTTCTATGCACGGGAAACCATACCCTACCTTACCAAGGGAATTGATACCATGCATACCTGGATGAGAGACCTGGACACCACATGGATCAAAACATGGCAAAAACCAAACAGCACCAGTACCTTGCTTGTCAAAGGCTATGAGGTTGTGTCAAAGAATTTAAGATGGATCAGTGCAGACAGGTTTATAGACAGTACAAAACCTAAGACAAAGATCACTGCAGTATTACCTCCTAATTTCACCAATAAGAACAGTGTGGTGTTTGCAGTGTTTGCCAACCAGAAAACAGTAGTGGGACTTGATCCTGACTATCCTTCCAGGTCATTTACCGCAATGAATATTCCGATCGGCAGCAAGATTTCTCTTGTATCTATTTCCAAGATAGGAAATGATCTCTATCTCGGTATTAAGAATATCAATGATGTTGGCACTGTTACCAGGTATAACGTTGATCCGACAAGAAAATCGTTGAGGGAAATCATTGAATATCTCAACAGTTTATAAAGGTTTCGTTTTTTATATAGTCAGGGGGTATAAGGGTTGCGAAAGCAGCCCTTATCATTTATAATCAAACAGGGTAGCTGTAAAAACAGCACGCTCCCGCTTCTTGAAGATCACATCCCAGTTGCCCTTGTAACGCAACACCCGCGGCACAATAAGTTCCCCAAACCTGGCCATCTCCACTTCCATGCTTACGTCAAAATCATATACGCCTGCTTTATAGCTCAGCGAATAATTCCGACCCAATACTTCCAATGTTTTTTGGTCAAACCAGGTAACCATCTGGTCTACCACCACCCGGTCATTTTTTAAGAACCCCAGATCCTCTTTAGGCGTAATGGAAAACACATAACACAAGGTTCCATGGTATTCCTGGATATCTAATTTGTAATCGTATAATTTGTGCGCACTTTCATCATACAGATCCAGTTTATTACCGATGAAAGGGATACCGGGTATCTTTTTGCCCGGATTAAAGAACAACATCTTCAATTGTTCTTTGTGTTTTTCCATGCCTGACTTGCCACCGGCTCCCAGGTTCCTACCTTTCACAATATTATTTTCACCACATACCGTTCCTTTGGTAAAAAAAAGACCCGCGTAAAGTTCCGGGGTCATGTAATTGTAATTCTTTTTACTGTTATAGAGGTCACCCGTTACCTGCTCCTCCAATACCTCCATTGTGCGGCAACCCTCGCTCCTGTTCTGTCTTGTCTTGCTGTAAAGGGACGCTTTCACTTCACCTTTTTTATCCAGCATCTTGATATCATTATAAGAAGTGAACCCCATGATGCGCAGGTTCCTGAATGCTTTATAGAAAGTGGTGTCTTCTTTAATCTGTTCCAGCAACCTTTTGTAATCAAAATTATTTCTCACCACTACTTCGGCCAGTGTAACCCGCTGGTTATTGATCATCACAGCCGTATCCTGGGCAATGGAACGAAAACATAACAGCAACAAAAGAATCGTACAGTATCGCATTACTTAATGAATATCATTTTATAATCAACTTTGGCTTTCCCTTTGCTGATATCGTTCAGTTTGCCCTGCAGCATTTTTCTGCGCAGGGGTTTGAGGTAGTCGATAAAGAGCTTGCCGTCGATATGATCATATTCATGAAGGATGATGCGTGCAGTGAGTCCCGTGAAGGTTTCTGTATGTGCAGCAAAGTTTTCATCTACATAAGCGATCTCTACTTCCTCCGCCCTGTTGACGTCTTCCCTGATATTGGGAATACTGAGGCATCCTTCATTATAGGCCCATTCTTTACCATTGAGCGATTGAATATGCGCATTAAGGAAAACTTTTTTAACCCCGGGCTCATCGGCATACACCCCTTTTTCATCATCTTCCATGTGCTCGAATATCTGTTTACTGTCCATCACAAACAGTCTGATATCCTTATTAACCTGTGGCGCTGCAAGGCCCACGCCATTACTTGCATACATAGTTTCCCACATGTCTTCGATCAGTTTCTGCAGTCCGGGATAATCTGGTGTAATATCCATGCTTTTTTTCCTGAGTATGGCCGCCCCATATGCCACAATTGGTAATATCATCGAATTAACTCATTTATAATGATAAGAGGGCACAAAAATACCATCAAAACAGGCAATCAGCAAATTGCATACCTAACTGATGGATTGGAGGTATTCCTGCAGCATAATGGTGGCTGCTATTTCATCTACCAGCTTTTTATTTTGCCGGTCTTTCTTTTTCATACCCATCTCTATCATGGCACGGGAGGCCATTTTAGAAGTATAGCGTTCATCCACCGTCCGGATGGGAATTGCGGGGAATTCTTTTTGAAGTTTTTGAATAGCCGCTTTTACCAGGGGTGTGGCATGAGTAGCGGTATCATCTAAGTTCAGCGGTTCTCCTATCAGGATCAGTTCTACCTGCTCTGCCTGAAAGTATTTCTTCAGGAAAGGGATCAATTCCTTTGTATCCACCGTGGTCAATCCACTGGCGATGATCTGTAAAGGGTCTGTTACAGCCAGGCCTGTTCTTTTACCGCCATAGTCAATGCAGAGGATTCGGGGCATGGGGTTGATTTGAGATGTAGGATTTAGGATGTTGGGGTTAGTAAAAGAAGGTCGGTAATTACGAGGATACCGAATATGACACTGGCAATACCATTGGCTGTCATGAAAGCAATGTTTACTTTGCTTAGGTCGTTTGGCTTGACGATGGAGTGCTGGTAGATGAGCATTCCAACAAAAACGGCAATGCCTAACCAATAAATCCAATGAAAATGACCATTAACGCCGGCAATTATCACACAAACGGCACTTAATGCATGGAATATTTCTGATACGCGTAAAGCCTTTGATTTGCCTAATACACTTGGTATGGAATACAATTGTTGCGATTGGTCAAATTCAACATCCTGCAAAGCATAAATAATATCAAACCCGCTTACCCAAAAGATGACCGCAAAGGAAAACAGTACCGGCAACAGGCTGAACGAAGCCGTTACCGCAAGATAGGCGCCGATTGGGGCGAAGGACAGTCCTAATCCCAATACCAGGTGACACAAAGGCGTAAACCGTTTGGTATAGCTGTAAAATAAGATCACAAATAAAGCCACAATCGACAAATAAAAACAAACACGGTTGATAAACAGGGTGGCTATTACAAACAAAACACCATTCAGGATTACAAATCGTAAAGCATTGTCGGGCGAAATAATGCCTTTGGGAATTTCACGGATGGCAGTCCGTGGGTTCTTTGCATCAAAACTGCGGTCGAGGTAACGGTTAAAGGCCATGGCAGCACTGCGTGCCGTGACCATACACACAAGTACCAGCAAAAATGTCACTACCATTCCCTTCGAAAAAGGGACCTCCCGCACGCCCAGAAAAAAACCGATCATGGCAAAGGGCAATGCAAATATTGTATGAGAAAATTTAACCAGGCTCAAGTAGTTCTTTATTGTTGTCACAGGCCTCATTTTAAAAATTAAAAAATCCATGTTACAGCTGCATATATCATCATCTGACAATTGCCATCTCTCCCCTGACCATCTCCCACAAAACAATCCCCGCTGCAACTGAGATATTCAATGAATGCTTCATACCTAACTGTGGAATTTCAATACACCCATCGCATAGCTTCAGCACTTCATCCTTCACTCCTTCTACTTCATTCCCAAAGACGACTGCTGTCTTAGCGTCTGTTGTTGTAAACCGTTCCAAGGAAATACTGCCTTCTGTTTGTTCTACACCATAAACCTGGTACCCTCTTCCTTTTAATTCCTTTACCGCTTCGAGGGTGGTGGGGTAATAGATCCAGTCCACCGTTTCAGTAGCTCCAAGGGCCGTTTTATGAATATCACGGTGCGGTGGCTGGGGCGTATAACCGCACAAACAAATACCTTCTACCAGGAATGCGTCGGCTGTTCTGAATACACTGCCCACATTATGCATGCTGCGTATATTATCCAGTACTACCATAACCGGTCGCTTGTCGGCCTGCTTAAATTCATCCACCGTCTTGCGCCCTAACTCATCCATGCTCAATTTCCGCATGCCGCGAAGGTAAGATTTCCCTACTTTCTTTCCACAATTCCTAACCCCTGTGCAGGCAAGCTGTGGCACTACCCTATATTTGTCCTTCATGTCAAAGTCTACTGCCGATACACCGTTGATGCAACAGCACAGGGCCATCAAACAGAAATATCCTGATGCCGTGTTGCTTTTCCGTGTAGGTGATTTCTATGAGACTTTCGGCGAGGACGCTATTATCGCTTCCAGGGTTTTGGGCATTACGCTTACCAAAAGAAACAATGGGGCTGCATCGTCCAGCGAGCTGGCGGGGTTCCCGTATCATGCCATGGACACCTACCTGCACAAATTGGTCAAAGCAGGTTACCGGGTAGCCATCTGCGATCAGCTGGAAGATCCAAAGACTGTAAAAGGCATTGTCAAACGCGGCGTTACAGAAATGGTAACCCCGGGTATAGCCACCAACGATAAATTACTGGAACAGAACAGCAATAATTTTCTTGCTGCCATTCATTTTACAGAGGGCGAAGCGGGCGCTGCTTTTCTTGATATTTCCACCGGTGAATTTTTCGTGGCAGAAGGCAACCAGGAGTACATGGACAAGCTATTGCAAAGCTTAAAGCCTGCAGAAGTTATTTTTCAGCGCAGCTACCAGAAACACTTCAAAGAAGTATTTGGCAGCAGGTTCTATACCTATACCATGGAAAGCTGGATCTTTGATGAAGCATTTGCTGCCGACAGCCTGCTCAAGCATTTTCAAACCCACTCTTTAAAAGGATACGGTATTGAGAACCTGTCCAAAGGCATTGTTGCCGCCGGCGCTATTCTCTATTACCTGAAAGAAACAGAACATCCCAATCTCCAGCATATCACTTCCATACAACGCATTGAGCGGGATGGCTTTTTATGGATGGACCGCTTCACCATACGCAACCTGGAATTGCTGAACACCGGAACCGAGCAGGGCAACAGTTTATTAAAAGTGCTGGATAATACGGTGAGCCCGATGGGGGCAAGATTACTGCGGAGATGGATGCTGTTCCCCCTGAAAGACATTAAGAAGATACAGGAGAGGCTGAATACAGTGTCATTCCTTATCCTGCAATCAGACCTCCGCAAATCAGTAGCGGAAGCTATTAAGCTGTGTGGCGATATAGAGAGGTTGGTCAGCAAGATACCCATGAAAAAGATCAATCCGCGCGAAGTGATGCACCTCGCCAAAGGATTGCAGCAGGTGACACACATCAGAACCATCTGCGAACTCGCAACGGATGATTATTTACGGCAGCTGGCAGGCGCTTTAGACGGCTGCCATGCCATCGTGGAAAGAATACACAAAGAGATCAACGAAACGCCACCGGTGGCTGCCAATAAAGGCGGAGTGATCAGGGATGGTGTACACGAAGAGCTGGACCAGTTGCGGAAGATCGCAACAGGCGGTAAAGAATACCTTGTCAGCATCCAGCAAAGGGAAGCAGAAAAGACCGGCATTTCTTCCCTCAGGATCAGTTATAACAATGTATTTGGTTATTACCTGGAAGTCACCAATTCACATAAGAACAAAGTGCCGGCCGACTGGATACGCAAGCAGACATTAGCCAATGCAGAAAGGTATATCACACCGGAACTGAAAGAATATGAAGAAAAGATTACCGGCGCAGAAGACAAGATACTCGCTATTGAGATCGAACGATACGACCAGTTGCTGCTCGACCTGCAGCGGTACATCGCTCCTGTCCAGGTAAATGGAAATATCCTTGCCATCATCGACTGCCTGCTGTGTTTTGCAGAGAATGCCCTGCAGTACAATTATAAGAAACCGGAACTACACGATGGACTGGTATTGGATCTGCAGGAAAGTCGCCACCCTGTGATCGAAAGGAACCTGCCACCCGGTGAATCCTATATTGCAAACGATATTTACTTAGACCCAGCAGGGCAGCAGGTGATCATTCTGACCGGGCCCAATATGAGTGGTAAGAGCGCTGTATTGCGGCAAACAGCACTCATTACCCTGATGGCACATATGGGCAGTTTTGTTCCGGCAGCAGCCGCCAGGGTTCCATTAACGGATAAAATATTCACACGTGTAGGTGCGAGTGATAACCTGAGTGGCGGTGAATCTACTTTCATGGTAGAAATGAATGAAACAGCCAGCATCATCAACAATATTTCTCAACGCAGCCTGATATTATTAGATGAGATTGGCAGGGGTACTTCTACTTATGATGGCATATCCATTGCATGGAGTATTGTTGAATACCTGCACCACTCCCCTGCTGCACCCAAAACCCTGTTTGCAACACATTACCATGAGCTCAATGAGCTGGAAGAAAGATTGCCGCGTGTAAAGAACTTCCACGTAACCAATAAAGAAGTAGGTAATAAGATTATTTTCCTCCGCAAGCTTGCTCCCGGCGGCAGTACACATAGTTTTGGTATTCATGTGGCTAAAATGGCCGGTATGCCCCCTGCATTGATCAACAGGGCCAATGAGATACTGGAGCAACTGGAGACAAAACATGTGAACGAAGAGCGCCCCAAAGAAACATTGCAGCAACACATTAAAAATATAGCAGCCCCGAAACTGCAGCTGTCTATTTTCGATGCCCATTCCGAGACATTTGATGATATCCGCAAGCAATTGCAGGACATAGACATCAACCGACTGACGCCTGTTGAAGCATTGATGAAACTGAATGAGATCAAAGGACTTTTAAAGTAAGTTCAAAGATAGCTTAGCCACCATTTTACATGGCTTGCCTTATAGTTGCTGTACCATTTGCACAAGGGGAACAATGCTACTACAAGTGCGATCCATATGACATACACTACTCCCAGTGAATATCCAAACTTATCCGGCCGGAACCAGAAGAAAGGAGTAACAGCTTCAGCCATCGTGTGCCCTGTTGCAAAGAACACAAGCATGCACAGGAAATGAATGGAAAAGAAATGGATGAGGTAATAGAACATGGGAACACGGCCATAAACAACTACAAAACTTGCCCACTTACCCGCTGTCTTTTCAAACCATACTAAAAGCAGCAGTGCAGGTCCCACTGTCATGCACAGGAATAATAAAGAAGGCGGGTATTTGGTCAGGTTAAAGAAAGACAGCACCGTGGTAATGCCATTCTTTTGCGTTGACCATAACGAAGCATCTCCATAAACATTCATCCAGCGCAGTACAAAGAAGGCAATGGTAACAACCAGGCCTGTGCGGATCAGGTATTTTCTCCTCACAGCAGCATCAACGTTTTCAGTAAACCAGGTACCCATACAATAGCCTAAGATCATCACACCAGGCCATGGGATTAACGGGTACAATACAAAGAGCATATGGCCAGGCACAATATTGCCAAAATACTGCTGGTGAAGCAATCCCCACCACAAGGGCAATTCCTGCCTGTTCTGGTAATCGAACAGATCCAGCACATTATGCCCGGCAACCAGCATCAATCCTATGACCAGCAGTATGTGCAAGGGCAGGTATAACAGTACAGACAATAGTATCATCGACCAGCCAATTACCCAGATCACCTGTACTGCAATAACGTTGTAATGCGGATTGAATCCGAATATAAAATTCATCACCACCAGTTCAATCAGCAACAGCCATAATCCCCTTGTAAGCAGCAGGAAGGACAGTTCTTTTTTAGTTTTCTTTCGTCCGGCCAAAAAAGCAGCCGTGCCGGAAAGGAAGACAAACACAGGTGCGCAAAAATGGGTGATCCATCTCGTAAAGAACAGCGCGGGTGTGGTGGTATTCATGTCAGTGGGAGATGCTGTTACAGCAGTAACATGAAAAAAGTCACGGACATGGTCCAGGGCCATGATGATCATCACAACACCCCGCAGCAAATCAATTGAATTGACCCTGATTTTACCAGGGAGGACGGCTGTTGACATATAGACGTATTGGTTGATACAAAATAGCCATAAAAAGCCGTCACAGGGTACCGCCTGTCCCAAACTGCTGCACGCTGGCAAGGTTCCTTATCCTTTCAGGTATTGCTTCACTTTCTCATGAAGGCCGCTACTTAAAGGAACCACGGGCAAGCGCACTATGTTTTGCAGCAATCCCTGTTCGTGCATGAATGCTTTCACACCAGCAGGATTGTTCTCCGCAAACATCAGGTCGTAGGCTTCTATCAGTTTGTCGTTGATGGTTTTGGCGCCTTTAACATCGCTTTTAAGGGTGACACGTACCATATCGGAAAATTGTTTTGGGAAGGCGTTGGCGGCCACACTGATCACACCATCCATACCGCAGGCTAATTGTGGTAAAGCAAGTGCATCATCACCGCTTACAACGAGGAAGTCCTGCGGACGGTCACGCAGCAATTGCATGCACTGGGCCATATCGCCGCTGGCTTCTTTCATTCCAGCCACGTTCTGCACTTCTTTAGCCAGGCGGATGGTTGTTTCAGCGGTCATATTACGACCGGTTCTGCCAGGTACATTATACAGGATGATGGGTTTAGGAGATGCTTCAGCAATAGCTTTATAATGCTGGAAAATACCTTCCTGGGAAGGTTTGTTATAGTAAGGAGCAGCGCTCAGCACAGCTGCAGCTTTTTCCAGCGGAAAATGATGCAGGTCTTTGATCACTTCATTCGTATTGTTACCACCAATACCCACAACAACAGGTACCCGGCCTGCTGCTTTTTCAAACGTATAATGAACAATGTCTAACTTCTCCTGTTTATCGAGTGTAGGTGTTTCGCCTGTTGTACCGAGGGTAACGAGGTATTCCACCCCGCCTGTTATCATTGCTTCGATCACTTTTCCCAAAGCATCGAAATCTACCTGAAGATCTGTTCTGAATGGCGTAACGAGTGCCACACCTGTTCCTTGTAATTGCTGACGTAAAGACATTGCTGTTTGATAATTTATTATTGGTAGTTTGTAGTTTCTTCCTCCCAGAAGCCCATTTTGCCATATTTTTCAATACGGTCGTTGATGCGTTGTGCGGGTGATTTTTGTTTGATCTCTTTCAGGTTTCTGACTAAGTATGATTTCAGTATCTCGGCAGCTTCGGTGTAATCCCAGTGTGCACCACCGATGGGTTCGTGCACAATTTCATCAACGAGCCCAAAGCCCTTCATATCAGTGGCAGTTAACCGTAATTGTTCGGCGGCCACTTCTTTCTTTTCCCAGCTTCGCCAGAGGATAGAGCTGCAGCTTTCAGGGGAGATAACAGTGTACCAGGTGTTTTCCATCATCAATACTTTATCGCCTACGCCGATGCCTAAAGCACCACCGCTGGCGCCTTCTCCAATGATCACCACAATCACCGGTACTTTGAGGCGAATCATTTCAAAGATATTACGGGCAATGGCTTCTCCCTGGCCACGCTCTTCAGCTTCAAGGCCGGGATAAGCGCCCGGTGTATCGATCAATGCGATAACAGGCTTGTTGAATTTTTCGGCAAGTTTCATGAGCCGCAATGCTTTGCGGTAACCTTCGGGATTAGCCATACCGAAATTCCGCAATTGGCGGAGCTTGGTATTGGTTCCTTTTTGCTGGCCGATGATCATTACTGTTTCACCTTCTAACGCTGCAAAGCCCCCTACCATGGCTTTATCGTCTTTAAAAGTGCGGTCGCCATGCAGTTCTACAAAGTTGGTGCACATTTTCTCGATATATTTCAGCGTATAGGGCCTGTCGGGATGACGGCTCAGCTGCACCCGTTGCCAGGGGGTAAGGTGCAGGGTGATCTCTTTACGTTTTTCTATAATAGCTTCTTCCAACTGTTGAATGGTAGAGGAATAGTCTATTTTAGGGTTCTTTTCAGCAAGTTTCTTAGCATCGTCTATTTGTTCATATAAATCCTTGATAGGCTTCTCAAAATCAAGGAATTGTCTATTGGGGTATAGGGGCATAGCGTTGGGTTGAGCCAGTAAAATTAGGGGTTGCATTTTTTTTAGAGAAAGATTTGTTTAAGAAAATGGTTTACCCTTATCTTTGCCGTCCCGAAAACGGCCTGTAACAGGTAATTTTGTGGGAAAACGGATCGGTAGTTCAGTTGGTTAGAATGCCGCCCTGTCACGGCGGAGGTCGCGGGTTCGAGTCCCGTCCGGTCCGCAGATACACGTATTAATGCCTTGTAAATTAAGTATTTACGAGGCATTTTTCATTTCGGGGTAAACATAGGGTAAACATTTTTAAATACTGCTAAAAACGATTCACTACACTGTAAATTCCCTTCTTCTGCATTTGTGCTTCTCTGTTTAATAATTGTAATTCTGGTAAGCGACTACAGTAATATTCCTGCGTTGCTTTTGCAAATCCATTGGCAAGTATTAACTCATTTAAACAACTTCCATCAGGTAATATCACATAACCTAATTGCCGATGCCAATAATCAAGAAAATATTTCTTCTCTGTAACAATGGTTACAGTTGTTCCTGGAGGGGCAACTGATATGACATAGTGTAATGCCTGTAATCCAAACTGAATTAAAATCTGGGCGGGCAATTGGCTTTTCTGTTCATCTACTTTCATCTTCCTGCTATACTTTATCTCGGGTGCATCCAAGCCATAAAGGCGAACCTCTTTTGTCATTTGAGTGCAACGATGCCGAATGATGATGCTATCACCATCCAACACTTCTTCAATTTTCCAATGTGTTTCCACCACATACGATGCTTTTGCGTTGTATTTCATTGTTTTTCAATAATTTATACATTCTATTATCGAAGATACTAACTGAACTTTGTGTGAGATAATTCATTCATTTTCTCATCCATTAAAAACTAAAAAAATGGCAAGACAAAAAGGACTTTTAA
>JBHAFM010000110.1:0-3148 GCA_041856175.1 Sediminibacterium sp. | reverse complement strand
GATGAATTTAGTACTGCCATTCGTATTAGCGGAGTGCAGTGGTTAACTGCAGGCAATCTATCCGATCCGGTTAATGGTTGGGCGTTAAAATTCGAAACAAATATCCCGGGCCCCTGGAATGGAGGTACATTAAGTATCAAAACTTCCAACAATAATTACAGGGCCAGGTATGAGCCCTGGCAGGTCTCTTCAAACATTACGGCAGCCTACTCCACAAAAGGTTGGCAAACCGTAAGCATTCCTCTTTCATCGTTCCGGAAGAATGATGCTACGCTTGGAGAAGGCAAAGGGGCTCCGGTTGCAAGCATTACTGACTTATTAGGAAATATGGGAAAGAGTGATCTGATATTGTACATGCACAATTATGGCTCTTCTTCAACACAAACAGGCTTTAATGGTGCATTTGACAATTTCCGGGTAGTAAAAAGATAAACTGGTTTATTAACAGAATGAAAATCTCTTATAGAAGTAAAGACGACCTGGAGGGATGGTCAATGAAAAATTGCACCATCCTTTCAAGTCTATATATTAAAATTAATCTTCATCTATTAATACGAAAAACACAAAAATGGGCAATTATACAATGATAGGATTTCTAATAGCTGCACTATTTTTTACGGGCTGTAAAAAAAAGGATACGATTGCACCTGAACTTACGGTTTCTCCATCCGAAATCAATTTTCCATCAGAAGGAGGAACAGCAAATTTAACCATCACCGGGAATGCAAACTGGAGCGTTAATAACGCTGCTGCTTCATGGCTGCAATTAAGCCAAACCAGCGGAAATAGCGGTAGCGCTACTGTCCCGTTAACTGCAACCCTCAATACTACCGGCGCAACCCGTTCAACCGTACTGCTGGTAAACGCTTCCAACGGACAGGCCAGAAGGGTTACCGTTTCACAACCTAATCGGATATATCCATCTTACAATTTATCTGCCAAAGCACCCGATTCAACACGGATGAGCACCGCTGTGCAACTGGCTGCGAAATTCAAATTAGGATGGAACATTGGTAATACAATGGAAGCTACCGGCGGAGAAACGGCCTGGGGTAATCCTCAGATTACCGAGTCGTATGTAAAATTTGTAAAACAGTTGGGCTTTACTTCTATTCGTATACCATGTGCATGGGATTCTCATGTTGATAACAAAGCAACTGCACACATAGATCAGAACTGGCTCAATAGAGTTAAAGATGTAGTTGGTTATTGTGTGAATAATGGCGTGTACGTTATGCTCAATATTCACTGGGATGGTGGCTGGCTCGAAAATAACATCATTAAACTAAAACAGGATTCTGTCAATGCTAAACAAAAAGCATTATGGGAGCAGATCGCTACCGCCATGAGAGACTTTGATGAACATCTGATGTTTGCCAGCGCTAACGAGCCGGCTGCTGATAATGCTGAGAAGATGACAGTCTTAGCGTCATACCACCAGACGTTCGTTGATGCTGTTCGTTCTACAGGAGGAAGGAACAGCCACCGTGTTCTTATTGTTCAGGGACCCAATACTTCGATGTCATTAGCATATGATTTAATGAATACACTTCCTAAAGACCCCACGGCCAGCCGCCTGATGGTGGAAGTGCATAACTATACGCCGGCACAGTTTTGTTTCCTTAGCCAGGACGTGAGCTGGGGTAAAATGGCCTATTACTGGGGCAACGGCTATCATTCAACCATTGAGCCTGATCGTAACGCTACTTACGGAGAAGAGAACGACCACATTGCTGACTATAATAAGATGAAAACAAAATTTGTCGATAATGGAATCCCCGTGCTGATGGGGGAGTATGGCGCTTACAGGCGTGATGGTTCCGCCAATATTCCAAAAGATCTGGCCCTGCATGACGCTTCGGTTGATTATTGGATAACCTTTACAACGAAAGAAGCACTGGCCCGTGGCATAAAACCTTTCTGGTGGGATACAGGCGGTGCCATAGACAGGTGGAATAACACAGTAAAGGATCAACGTACGATTGATGCTATTATTGCAGGTTCAAAATAAAACAAACAACGATATTCAGTTCGGTTGTTGAGTTATTTATAAAATTTATTTTACACAGAGATGCAGGCACTGAAATTGAATTTTCGCACTATCTCCTTTGAGTGTGTATGTTTTTCTCTGTGTGAAATTATATTTTATTCTGTCAGGGGTCCTGGAATATAACCCGAGCCTATAAAAATCATTGCTCAATCGCATGCAATGATTCATCTGACCATGAATTCCGGATCCATGGAGCATTTAAGACAATTAATATGAAAAGTAATTCTTTATTATTGGTGATCCTGCTTTTTCCTATCTCAACAAAATTAATTGCCCAGGCTTCAAAACAAACCAGGCCATCAGTCCGGGAAAGAATTATAAATGTTGATTTTGATAAGGCGGCAGGAAAACTGAACACCATGTTCAACGAATGTGTAGGTGCGGGCAGGGCAAATGAAGGCCTTAGGGCTGATTGGCAGCAACAACTCACTTATGTAAGAAAAGAATGCGGTTTTAAATACATCCGCATGCATGGGATTCTGACAGATGATATGGCTGTTTATAAAGAAGACAGCAAAGGAAATCCTGAATACAACTATATGTATGTTGATGTTTTGTTTGATTTTTTGCACAGCATCGGCATGAAACCTTTTGTTGAATTTGGATTTATGCCCGCCGCATTGGCAAGTGGGCCTCAAACAATCTTTTGGTGGAGAGGTAATGTAACTCCCCCAAAAGATTATGAAAAGTGGGCGGCATTGATCAAAAACATCACACAACATTTTACAGAGCGTTACGGTGCTGACGAAGTTAAGACCTGGTATTTTGAAGTATGGAATGAACCCAATCTTTCGCCTGGTTTTTGGACGGGAACACAGCAGGATTATTTCAAGCTCTATAAATACGCTGCGCAGGCAGTTAAAAGTGTAAACAAGGATTATCGTGTTGGCGGACCGGGAACTGCCGGCGCAGCATGGGAAAGTGAAATGATTGATTATTGTTATAAAAACAAACTGCCCATCGATTTTATAAGCACCCACTCTTATGGTGTGAAACAAGGGTTTCTGGACGAGTACGGACATTCCGGTACAGTGCTCGCCAAAGAAGAATTTGCAGTTAGTGGCGATGTGCTTCAATCGCGAAAAGAGATAGCAGCTT
>JBHAFM010000109.1:0-4286 GCA_041856175.1 Sediminibacterium sp. | reverse complement strand
ACCACTTGGCAGGCAATGAGTAACTTAATGAAACTTCTCTCAGCCGTACAAGTGTGGCATCCCAAACGTTGAAGTCATTCGTACCAAAATAAGTGTTAAAGAAAGCATTGGTACTACTGGTTTGAATAGTATTGGGTTTACCTGTTGACTGGCTGATACCCGGTAACGTAACAGGGATGGTTCTGTCAAAATCAGTATCCTTGGTCAGGCCACGGGCCATCAGTGAGGAAGTAGTTAAAGAAACCATCTTTCCGCCAACTGAATAATCCAATTGGGTACGGAAAGTAAATTGCTTCCAGGTTAATTCACTGATACCTGTTAACTTATATAATGGTAATGGGCTGCCCAAAATACCAATATTCGGGTCTGCTATATAATAACCATTATCATCGATCAGCTTCTGGCCTGTCTTTGGATCCAGTGAAGTAACACTGCCCTGTAAAATACCTAAAGGCTGTCCGTTGATGGCAAAGTTTCCAAGGTTACCATAACCGGAAAAATTAATCTGCTTGATATAGCTTGGGAGATCATACACTAAGCTTTTGTTGATTGTCCAGTTAGCATTTAACTGCCAGTTCCAGTCGTGCTGCTTGATCACATTATAACCCAGACCTAATTCTATGCCCTGGTTGCTAACATTACCTGCATTTACGGAAGTAACGGTAAAGCCTGTGGAAGGATCCAGGGAACGATCCAGGATCTGGTTGCTGGAAATCCGCTTATAGAAAGTAAGGTCAACCGTTAAGCGGTGATTCAGGAAAGTACCTTCGATACCTGCCTCATATTCTTTTAACAACTCCGGTTTCAGATCTGGATTCGGTAAGCGGTTGGGGATGGTGTTCTGATTGATCACATTTCCGTTTCTGTCAACAAAAGCATTCGTTTGAATATTCAAAGCTGCTCTTGTAGTATAAGGGTCCGGGAAACGGGCGCTGGTGGAATAACCCACGCGCATCTTCAGGAAGTTGACCCATTTATTATTCTTAAGCGTGTTAATAGCAGCAGTTGGGATAAAAGAAATGCTGGCACTTGGATAAAATATCTTACGATTGTTTTGCTCCAGTGTAGATACCCAGCTCTCACGTCCGCCCGCATTCAGGTACAGGTAATTTCTGAAACCTCCTGATGCAGACAGGAAAACACCAAATCGTTTCTGGTCAGAGGTAAAATCAAGATTACCTCCATCCTCACCTATTGCTTCATGGTTTACGAAGTTGCCATGGTTAAAGAGACCGTATACCAATTGCTGTGTGCTCTTCATGCCAGTTTGCGAATAACTGTCATTGCGCAGGTTGAAGCCTCCGTCTAATGCAAGGTTCCAGTCATCGTTAATATCTTTTGAATAGTTGGCCAGGATGTTATGGTCTAAAATGGAATTAGTGGAATTAATGGTGCGGTACATACCCGTTGTGTATTGCAAGCCGCCTGTGGTTCCACCCTTGTTCACAGTTAAAGCATTCAGCTCATTATACGTATCAATACCTATCCGGTATAAAACACTCAATCCCTTCATGATATCATACTTCATCTGGAAGTTGCCGAATGTACGGTAGATCTTTTCGCGGATCAGTGAGTTTTCTACTGTCCAGCGGGGGTTCTGAATGCCATTGTTCGCACGGTAATACACACTTGAATTATCAATGGGATTCTTATAAGGCCATTCCATCAAATTAATACTGCGTGGTGTATAGATCAGGTCGCCATAAACAGACGGGTTATTGGCACTACTTCCGAAGCTGGTACTCGTTGTAGGAGTAACATAATCAGTTGTAGCGAAATTGACGGTACCGCTCAATGTAAAGTTGTTGGAAAGCTTGGTAGAACCGCCAAAGCCAAAATTGTTTTTAAACACGCTGTTGCCAGGCAAAAAGCCCTGATCGCTGGTGTAAGAATAGTTACCGCTGAAACGGGTAACAGCATTACCACCGGATACATTAATAGAAGTATTGTTCACATACCCTGTACGGAAGAATGCGGGAACACTTCTATAAGGCTTGTATGCATACTTAGTACCCTTGTATTCAGGAAAAGCTACGTTCAGAGAAGAACGGCTGTAGGGGTGGTTGAATGAATCAGGCGGGTTTTTAAAAGCCGCGCCCCAGTTACTGAAGGCAAGAGAAGGAGCCAGGTTGAAACCGCCACCGTATGAATCCTGGTAGTCGGGCAAATTGGCTACCTGGTTGGCAAACAAGGACTGGGAAACCGTTATTTCTGTTTTCTTGTTCTGCCTGTTGTTAGCCGAGCCATTTTTGGTAGTGATCAAAACAACTCCATTACGTGCCAGGTCACCATACTGAACCGCAGCGCTTAATCCTTTCAATACCGTAATATTTTCGATATTATTAGGATCAATATCCAGGAAGCGGCTGGAGGTCTGCGCACCGAAAGTAAAATCAGAAGGCATTTTCGTACTACCGTCAAAAGGCACACCATCTACAATGAACAGGGGTGGTACGCTTCCGCCCGTAATTGTACTAACGCCGCGTATAACGATGTTGGTACCCGAACCTGAAATACCACTTGTTCCAAGAATATCAACACCAGGAGCCTTACCCGCCAGCACACGTCCGATATCACCTTCGGGCTTTAATTCAAGGTCTTTCTTACCCAGTGAGGTAACAGCATAACCCAGGGCTTTCTTTTCGCGTTTGATACCGAGGGCAGTTACTACCACCTCACTCAGGTTTTCATCTACATTTTTCAGTGAAACTGTTACAGGTACCCCGGAGGCTGTGATTTCTTTTCTCTCATACCCTGTTCCGGAAACAACCAGTGTAGCACCATGGCTAACCACCAGCTTGAAAGCGCCCTCTGCGTCAGTGGCTGTCCCGTTTTTCGATTTTTTTTCAACGACCGAAGCGCCCTCAATGGGTCTTCCCTTGTCATCCGTTACCTTTCCCGTAACCGTGGTTTTTTGCGCCAATCCTGCAATGCATGCAAAAAATAAGGCACAAAAACCCATAAATAGTTTTTTTCTCATGTTGTTAAGTTTTAGACGGTTTGATCTTTGGTGAATCAATCTGAGTGTATAAGGTAGCCTAAGCCGTTCAAAAAAATTTAGCAATTTGTTAATTTTAAGCCCCTTTTAATGTTTTCTTAAAAAAGCACACCTTTAGAAATACGGGATCTTCCTGCTGTAATACCTGTAAGCCAATGTGTAAGGAGAACTTATTTTCTTTCCATTCATGCCGTTTCGTTTTGGTACATACAACCGTTTGTAAGCTAAATTGACCTTCTAAATAAATTAAAAGCTGCATACAATTCTCTTTTTGTTGCAAGTTTTAATTGAATTTTAATGTGTAAATTGTACACACAATATTTCCTAAAGCTTTTATTTCCCCGGAACCAGGGGCTGGTCGGGCAGGTGTCTTTATAGCAAACAGGCGGCCGGCAGCGTCGGAAAATTCCCAGTGCCACTCCGTTAGATTTGACCTTTAGTCATTACTGATGAACAGCTTGAGCGTACTCGGTTTATAGCCACTTGAAGACAAAAAACAATTCAATGATAATTATATATATTAAAAGTAAAACATATTTTATTTATTTATAACTTATATGCGCTGTCTTTTTTATTTACTCCCGGTAAACCCTGCATTTACCGCTGCGTATTTTCACCTGTGTATCACTTACACAAGTGAAACCTGTTACAACCGCAACCCATAAGAATATTATAAAATTAACTATACATATAATTGATAATTAATTAATTATACTATTTTTATGGGGTCGATTCCTTCCACTTGCGCCGGATCATTCGCTCATTCTTTAAGTAAACACTGCAATCAATTCACCCACCTGGCAGTTTACAAAAAGTTAAAGTCAGGAGCCCCTGTTCAAGTCACTCAATTTATGCACATGAACAAAAAATAATTTTGCAATGTGGCCTGTTTTTGTAATTTAGTGGCAGAATTTAATGGGTTAGTAAGTAAACGGGGTCAACAGTAATGTTGACCCTTTTACATGCCCTATACCCCGGTTTCTGTATAGTCTTTCCACTATGTAAGCCTTTCCAAAGCATCTTTTCGGCCATATCCCTGACACCAAATTCCAATTACCTTTAGCCCATGAGTAAGATCAAAACTGCATTCTTTTGCAGTAACTGTGGTTATGAAAGTGCAAAATGGCTGGGCAAATGTCCCGTCTGTGCAACATGGAACACATTTGCTGAAGAAGTATTGGACAAAGGAAATAATAAAGAAGTGAAATGGGATGGTTACAGCAATGAAAAACGAACCTCAAAAATTATTGCGCTGAATGAAGTAACCGTTAGTGAGGAAAAAAGAATT
>JBHAFM010000108.1:0-21073 GCA_041856175.1 Sediminibacterium sp. | reverse complement strand
TTGAACGACTTCGGAATACAGGTGGTTAAACGCATGAATGAATTGGGTATGATCGTAGACCTGTCACATGTAGGCGAGCAAACATTCTGGGATGCCATCAGAACCTCCACCAGGCCTGTCATTGCATCGCATAGCTGCTCCTATACCTTGTGCCCCGTGTTCCGGAACCTGAAGGATGACCAGATCAAAGCCATTGGCGAAAACGGCGGCGTGATCCATTTGAACTTTTTTTCAGGTTTTGTTGACAGCGCTTTTCAGCAACGCGATGATGCCTTTAAGGAAAAACACAAAGCGGAAAGAGATACACTGCTGACCTTGAGTCCTGAACCTTATTTTGCCGATTCTTACCTTGCTGAAAAGTATGCCGATGAAGTGAATGCCATCCGGCCGCCGTTAAGCCTGTTAATTGATCATGTCGATTATATTGTCAAACTCATAGGCATCGACCACGTAGGTCTCGGCTCCGACTTCGATGGCATCACTTCTGCACCACAGCAATTAGACGATGTAACCTCCTATCCCCTGATCACAAAAGCATTATTGGAAAGAGGTTATAGCGGCAGGGACATACGTAAGATATTGGGCGGTAATTTCCTGCGGGTATTCAGGGCAAATACGGTAAGGAAAGAACGGTGACGTTCCCTTTGCATGCGGCATTCTTTTGGTCAGGCATTTTCCAATGCTGCAATGTTGAACTTTTTCATTTTCATATAACATTGCAAAACATTTTGAGCTTTGTCAGGATTGCTTAACAAAGCGGGTAAAATTGTTGGAACAATTTGCCAGGAAACGCCAAACCTGTCTTTCAGCCAACCGCAACTTCCTTCACTTCCGCCATCTGCTGTTAGTTTTTCCCAATAGTAGTCGATCTCTTCCTGGGTTTCACAGTCCACTACAAAAGACACGGCTTCACTGAACTTGAATTGAGGTCCTGCGTTGAGTCCCATAAAACGTTTGCCGTTTAATTCAAAGGTTACAACCATATGATTGTCGGCTGTGATCTTTGAATTTTTGAAAATCTTGCAGTAAAATGCTGCTGCTGCCTGGGCTTGTCCATCAAACCATAAGCAGGGATAAATTTGATTGTTCATTTTTTATTTGTTTTAAATTACCAGACAAAAATACCACGGCCTGCATCTGTAAAACAGAACAAACCCGACAATCTCCTGTAAGCTCATTTAATACTTCAATAATTTCTGAACACAGTTGTCCAGCCTGCTGTTGGCCAGGAAATTCTTTTCCAGTTCCATATTAAAAGGTACAGGTGTATCCAATGAAGCGCAACGCATGACCGGGGCATCCAATAACTCAAAACAATGTTCCCCGATCCAGGCGCTTATTTCTCCACCAATACCTCCGGTTAATGTGTCTTCATGCAGTAACAATACTTTCCCTGTCTTAGCCACCGCAACTTTGATAGCATCATAGTCCAACGGCAGTAATGTCCTGAGGTCAATGATGTGCAATGAAATATTTTCATGTTGCTGCTGGTATCCCATGGCCCAATGTACGCCCGTGCCATAGGTAATGATGGTCAAATCCTTTCCTTCCCGTACCGTTTTTGCTTTGCCAATTGTTACTTCATATGCCATCTCAGGTACGGTTCCGCTTACACTCCGGTACAATACCTTGTGCTCAAAATACAGCACAGGATTGGGATCATTAATAGCCGCGATCAACAAACCTTTAGCATCATGCGGTGTGGATGGGTACACTACTTTTAATCCGGGCACATGTGTAAACCAGGCTTCATTGCTCTGCGAATGAAAAGGGCCGGCGCCTACCCCACCCCCGGTTGGCATGCGTATGACAACATCAGCGTTTTGTCCCCACCGGTAATGTATCTTGGCTAAGTTGTTCACTACCTGGTTAAAGCCCGCCGTTACAAAATCGGCAAACTGCATTTCCACCACGCTCTTAAATCCTTCTAAGCTCAGGCCCAATGCCGCCCCCACAATTGCACTCTCACATAATGGCGTATTGCGTACCCGTTCTTTACCAAACTGTGTTACAAACCCCTCCGTTATTTTAAAAGCGCCGCCATACTCCGCAATATCCTGCCCCATGAGAACCAGGTTCTCATGGTATTGCATGCTTTGCTCCAGCCCCTCTTTGATGCCATCGATGAAACGCTTCTCGTGAGGCGTTTTCCGTGAGGTGTGGGTCATGAGACCGAGATCATCGGCAGATTCAAGGTTCGCGATTGGCGGCTCGCGATTAACAACAGGCGGTTTTGCATATACATCATTCAATTCTTCCGTTGTATCAGGCAGCAGTGGCCTGGAATCAAAGGCCAGTTTTAATTCGCTCTCTATATAGTCCCTGAATTCATGGCGTATATCGGCTAATTGCATTTCCGTGATCACGTTTTCGGCAAGGAGAAAGTGTTCATAATTCTTTACCGGGTCTTTTTTGCCCCAGGCTTCAAACAGGTCGCCGGGTATGTATTTGGTACCACTGGCTTCCTCATGTCCGCGCATGCGGAAGGTCATGCATTCTACCAGGTAGGGCCGTTGGTGCTGCAAACAGTATTCCCGAACGCCTTTGATGGTATCATATACTTCAAGAATATTGTTCCCGTCAATACGCACACCTTCCATGCCATAACCCTTTGCTTTATCGGCTAACCTTTCGCAGCGGTATTGTTCAGTGACAGGCGTACTCAATCCATAGCCATTGTTCTCTATCACAAAGATCACAGGCAGGTCCCATACCGCAGCCACATTCAGCGCTTCATGAAAATCGCCCTCACTGGTGCCGCCGTCACCGGAATAAGCCAGCGACACTTTATTTTCTTTTCGCAGTTTAGCGGCCAATGCCACACCATCTGCCAGAGCCAGTTGCGGACCCAGGTGCGAGATCATGCCACAGATATAATGCGGTTTGCTGCCAAAATGAAAGCTGCGCTCCCTGCCCTTGCTATACCCTTCTTTATTCCCTTGCCACTGCATGAATAATTTCTGGAGCGACATTTGCCGCGAAGTGAATACCCCCAGGTTACGGTGCAAAGGCATGATCCATTCATCTTTATGCAAAGCCAGCGTACTGCCTACTGCAATGGCTTCCTGACCAATGCCGCTGAACCATTTGCTGATCTTGCCCTGGCGAAGCAATACCAGCATCTTCTCTTCAATCATCCTCGGAAGCAAAAGATTCCTGTACACATATACCAATTCATCATTGGTCAGGTCTCTCCGTTTAAATTCCATTGACAGTGTTTATTGGTTTGTAGGCCTAAGTTAATAGTATTACTGAAATAAAGCATCGTATATCTCCTGCCTTGCATCGCACAAAAAAAGCCACCCTGTGAGGGTAGCTTCTTTTATTCCTTCATTTGTTTGTATTAATCCCTGCTTCCCAGTTTGCTCAACAATTTCAGTATCTCAATGTACAACCAGACAATGGTTACCAGCAGGCCAAAAGCGCCATACCATTCCATGAATTTGGGTGCACCTCTTTCTGCCCCCTGTTCTATCATGTCAAAATCAAGGATCAGGTTCAATGCGGCAATAGCTACCACAAACAAACTGATACCGATGCTCAGCAGGCTGCTGTCATACATAAAGCCGACGTTTACGCCGAACATGCGAAGCACTATTGTAATCAGGTAGAAGATACCAATACCTACTGTAGACGCTATAATGACCGATTTGAATTTTTCCGTTGCTTTGATGATGCGGAAATTATACAACAGGAACATAGCTAAGGCTACGCCAAAAGTCAGTCCCACTGCCTGCATGATCAGGCCGGGATATTTCGTGGCAAAAGCTGCATTCATCACTGCAGAGATCCCGCCTATGAACAAACCTTCCAGTATACCATAAGCAGGGGCCAGGTAAGGCGCCCATGTGGGTTTGAATGAAATGGCGATGGCAGTGATCAGTCCGCCTATAGCCCCAACCATCATCCATACCATCATAGTATCCTGTTTGTACTCGCCAAACAGGTGCCAGCTGTAAGCAGCACCCGCGATCACCATCAGCATCAGGAATCCAAACTTATTAATAGTCCCTCTTACACTCATGGTGCCTTGCGCAGCAGCTTCCATGCTCATGCTTTTATCGAACATCTTCTCCGTAAGTGTAGGGTTACCAGATTTAAAAATTGCCATAATTGTATTGTTTTTACTTTCTCAAAAATACGAAAACTCTTTTTGCTGCGCGATTAGAAAAAAAGGAGCAGCAAATTTTAACTTTCTCAAAACCTTCAACAGACTACAAACCTAATACCGGCTTTTTTAACCCGGGGTAATGATCTACTGTTTCAAAAACATAGGCAGGGTTCTGTTTGAGGATGCTGATAAATTTTGCCAATGAATCTGTGTCATACGTCCGTTGGAACATGCGGTCGTGGGTGAGGATGACAAGATGGTTTTTTATATGCGTTCTGTTTTTAGCAAAAGCGCTGTCCACCTGTGCCGCCAGTTTTTCAGGATGCTGGATGGGGCGGGCATTTTTATGGTTGAAATTCCATTCCAGGTCCCATCCCATCACATTGTAACCGGCGCTGTCAAGCAACCGGGTTACCGGCTTTACCAGGGAAGAAGCTTTTAATTCGCCCTCCCTTACCCAGGCACTGTTACCGGGCAGCCTTATGATCCGGTAGGGTACATGCATCAGGGTCTGTGCTCTTTCAAAATCAGCCCGGGCCTCTTCGGCGTGATGGTAAAAAAAACGGTATTTATCCCAGGCATGGGAATAGCTGTGGTTGGTGAGCAGGAATTGCGGATAGCTGTCGCGGATCATTGCAACGATCTGTTTCCCGTCCGTTTTCCTTTCCGTATGCAGGCCCACCATGAAAAAGCTGGCTTTGACTCCCAACTGCTTACAACACTGGTAACAGGCTACTGTTCCGGGCTGTGGACCATCATCAAAAGTGAGATAAATGTATTTTTTTGTGCTGTCGTATGGCAGCGGCTGCCAGTTGGCTAAGGGATTCGCTGCGGCTGTGTTTGCAGTATCTTTTCCTTTAACAGGAACATGCCCCTGCTGGGGTTTTGCGTGGGTTGTATCCTGGCAACCCATCATATAACTACAAATAACTATCCATACCGTACTGATCATGATCCAGTCTTTTTTGGCCAGCATTACTACTTTTTTTAGCGGGGATAAAGATATAGATAACCTTCCTTTGTTCTCCAAACTTCAGTTTATAGTACCTTTGCACTCAATAATACCTTAATACCAGTTTTTCGATGACCAGAAAAGAAGAGCTTCTGCAGGATGTAGTGATCAAATTTGCCGGTGATAGTGGGGATGGGATGCAGTTAACCGGGCAACAATTCACCAACAATACAGCCCTGCTGGGCATTGACCTTGCTACCTTCCCCGATTTTCCAGCCGAAATCCGCGCTCCTATCGGCACCTTACCCGGTGTCAGTGGTTTCCAGCTTCGTTTTTCGAGCGACAGGGTCTTTACACCCGGCGACCATTGCGATGTATTGGTGGCGATGAATGCGGCCGCCTTAAAAGTAAACCTGAAAAGCATCAAACAGGGCGGTAAGATCATTGCCAATATTGATGGATTTGACAATAAAAACCTTCGCTTAGCCAATTATCCCGATGGCGTGAATCCATTGGAAGATGGCAGCCTGGATGGGTATGAACTCACGAAAGTAGACGTAACCAAACTTACGCGCGAATCGCTCAAAGATTTTCATGACCTCGGTACCAAAGAAAGGGACCGTGCTAAAAATATGTTCGTATTGGGATTGATCTACTGGATGTATAACCGCAGCCTTGACAGTACGATCGAATTCCTGACCGAAAAATTCGGCAAAAAACCAACCATCCTGCAAAGCAATATCAAGGTATTACAGGCAGGCTATAATTATGGCGATACCACCGAAGCCTTTACAACAAGGTTCAAGGTAGAAAAAGCCAAAATGAAACCCGGCCTGTACCGCAGCATCATGGGTAACCAGGCGCTCTCTATGGGATTGATTGCTGCCAGTGAAAAAAGCGGGCTTCCTATTTTCCTCGGAACCTACCCGATCACGCCGGCATCTGATATACTGCATGAACTCAGTAAGCATAAAGCATTCGGTGTAAGAACATTCCAGGCGGAAGATGAGATTGCCGGTATCACCGCCGCTATCGGCGCCAGCTATGGTGGTTCCATAGGTATTACTACTACATCAGGACCCGGCATGGCGTTGAAAACAGAAGCCATGGGCCTGGCTGTGATGCTGGAGATACCATTGCTGATCATCAATATCCAGCGCGGCGGCCCTTCTACCGGTCTGCCTACCAAAACAGAACAGAGCGATCTGATGCAGGCTTATTATGGCAGGAACGGCGAATGTCCCATGCCTGTTATTGCTTCTGCTACACCAAGCGATTGTTTTGATGTGGCTTACGAAGCCGTACGCATTGCAATACAGCACATGACCCCGGTTATTTTATTGAGTGACGGATATATTGCCAATGGTGCAGAACCCTGGAAATTCCCGGTAGCCGCTGACCTGAAGCCGATCAAAGTGAGTTTCAAAAAAGGACTCGATGATGGCGAAGAAAAATTCCTTCCTTATAAGCGTGATGAAAAATTAGTACGCCCCTGGGCTGTGCCGGGCACTGCGGGACTGGAACACCGTATCGGCGGTTTGGAGAAACAGGATGTGACCGGTAATGTGAGCTATGACCAGGACAATCACCAGCACATGGTGAAGACAAGGCAGGCAAAAGTTGATAAGATAGCCGATTATATTCCTTTACAAACACTTGACAGCGGTCCTGAAAAAGGCAAGGTACTGGTACTTGGATGGGGTTCTACTTATGGCGCCATTAAAAGTGCTGTGATGGAGTTACAGGAAGAGGGACATGCAGTCAGTCACGCACATATTCGTTACCTGCGCCCCTTCCCTAAGAACTTAGGTGATATCATTAAGAACTTCGACAAAGTATTGATACCCGAGATCAATAATGGCCAGTTAATCCGCATCATTCGTGATGAATTCTTTGTGGATGCCAAAGGCTATAACAAGATCATGGGTGTGCCCATTACCAAGGGCGAGCTGGTTGATGCAATAGAGCAGCTATTGTAAAAGGGTCTTATCGTATCAGGCAGTATGTGTCAGTTTCGTGCTGATCTTCTGGATATCGGCAGCTACTTTGTAAACAAAATAGAACTGGTCTGCAATTGATTTGAGCTGGGATAGTTTTTTCCTGGTAGCTGATTCCATTTGCCCCTGTTTGAGTTCTTCCTGTCTTTCCCGCATCAGGGCATTGATCTTCTGGTCTAAGAAATGTGCGCCAGCACTGTCGGGCGACTGCATATCATGACCAGCCTCTTCCCCATCAATTAGCTGCAAGGATTTTTTAAGGCCGAACATAACAGCCGACACCAGCGGCTGGTAATCTTCCATCACAAACTCGGGCTGCAAAGAATCGGCATAATAAGACAGGGTGGCAATATGTGATACCAGCATATGGTTGGCTACTACAAACTGGTGTACCTGCGGACTGATCTTCTGTTTATTCTTAGGTTCGGAAAGCATGCGTGTAAAAGCATCCGACAGGTTGGCCAGTGATACCCAGCTATTTTTACGGGCCACACGGCTGGCAGCATTGTCTAAAGGTTTCCCGGTGAACGTTGCAGCAACTACCTGAAAATAATTGATATTATCCCTGAGTACATTGCGCATGAACTGGCTGATCTGTTCATGTTCCCATACCGGCGCCAGCAGGTAGCCAAACAGCAGGGCAATGACAGAACCAATGATGGTATCAGCAATGCGGTCGGTAAAAATCATCCTGAAGTCTTTGGGATCCAGCAGGTGAAACATCAGCAACAGGTAGAGCGTCATCATGATCACTCCCACTAAATAACGCTTGCGCATAAAGCTGTACGTGCCAATCATACTCAGCGCCATGATGATGATGAGTGCAGTCTTGTCTTTTACCAGGTATAGCACGATCACACCCAATACAGCGCCGGTAATGGTGCCCGCCAAACGTTCAAAATTTCTTTTCCGTGTGAGGCTGTAGGCCGGTTTCAGAATCACAATAACAGTAAGCAATAACCAGTAGCTATGTCCCAATGGAAGCAGCTGTGCTACTAAATAGGCAAACACCGCTGCGGCCGTAATACGAAGTGAGTGACGGAAAATATTGGAACGGAAAGAAAGATTATCCCAGATCAGTTTGGGGTCTATACCCTGGTGTGAAATAAAATCTTCGGGGTTGGGGGCCTGTATCTTTTTCCTGCGCAGTTTGCTGTCGTATGAAGTGTAATGATGTAAAGTGCGTATGCGCGCTGCGATATCATCGATACTGTCGAGTATGTGTTTCAGGCTGATAAATCCTTCGATATTGGAGGGGTTGAGCGCAGAGAGCCTGAGTTTTTGCAGGTGTTCCCGCTCTACGATCAGTTCTTCATCAATCCGTTCATTGTATCCCGATGCCTTTCCGCTTTTCAGCGCAATGCCGATCTCATCCAACTCATCAGCCAAAGACATGATCAGTTGTTTGTACTCGGCCAGTATACCTGTCTCATTAAAAAAGCGGTGCAATTTTTCATATTGCTGGTGCGAGGTCATGGCTCTTTCAAAAAGATCGGCCACGTCTAAGAACACCATCATTAATACACGGCCCGTATGCGTTGATTCTTTAACGATACTCCGCGTTTTGAAGATCAGTTCTGCTACTAAGTTTTGCTTTTCCTGCACATCGATCTGCCTGGTGAGCAGTTGCCGGTAGCAACTGTCATAATCCACTTCCTGGTCATAAAAAGCCGCTTTGGCGCGCAGGTATTCGGCAGCCGACATAACATACTCACCCAATGCCTGCTGCATCAGCTTATAAGGCCGTATATTATACAATACCAGGCTCAGCAAGATATACCAGGCACCGCCTGCCAGCACGTACAATGCGTCATACAAAATGTCCCACCCCGTTACTTCATGGCCTGATTGTATCACCATCACGAGCAGGGCTGCAATGCCAATGGCAGAGGCCCTTGCCCCATACACGCCGATCATGGAAAAAAGAAAGCAGGATACTGCAAGCACCAGAAAGAACAACCATTGGACAGGCAAAGTGATTTCCGTGATCAGTGCTACTGCAAAATTGATCATGTTACAGGCAACCAATCCGTTCTTCCGGTGATGAATGGGGCCGGGGATATCCGTGATATTGACAGACAATGCTCCGAGTGCAATTGTCATACCAACCGCCAGCTCGTTATAATACCCAAGGATCAATACAGGTACAAGGATTGCTACTGTTACACGTACACCCTCACTCAGGTATTGGCTACTGATAAAACTACGGTATTGCTTCAGGTAATCCATCTGTATTAAAGGTACTCAAAGTAAGCATGATTGCTGAATGTTAAATGACCATTCGCCTCCACTTAATTTGATATTTTTGCTGTTGCTTTTTAAAAACATATACCATGAGGAAAATCTTTATGCTCGGTTCAGTTATTGTACTGTTATCGGTTGTTTTATTATCCTGGTTCGTTAACACAGGCTGGCTCTGGGTATTGCTGCTGGTATTGCCTCCGGTTGTAATGGGCATTTATGATATGATACAGGTCAAACACTCCATTATGCGCACTTATCCCGTAGTAGGCAGGATGCGTTTCTGGATGGAAGACCTTCGTCCCAAATTATACCAATACTTTGTTGAATCGGATATTGATGGCCGCCCCATCAACCGTATCGACCGTTCCACTATTTACCAGCGCGCCAAACTGCAAACCGATACCATGCCTTTCGGAACGCAGCTGGATGTATATGCAGAAGGTTATGAGTGGATGAGCCACTCCATCGCCCCTAAAGATTTTCACCAGCTGAACCATCAGCCCCGCGTGCTGATTGGCAATAAAGACTGCAAGCAACCTTATTCCTGCAGCGTCTTTAATGTATCTGCCATGAGTTTCGGTTCTTTGAGTCCCAATGCCATCGAAGCACTTAATGCCGGCGCTAAAATCGGCGGCTTTGCGCATAATACAGGTGAAGGCGGTATCAGTCCCTATCACCTTAAACACGGTGGCGATATCATCTGGCAGATCGGTACCGGTTATTTTGGTTGCCGTGATAAGCAGGGCCGTTTTTCCGACGAGGGCTTTCTGCGCAATGCTTTACGTCCCGAAGTAAAAATGATCGAACTGAAAATTTCGCAGGGCGCCAAACCAGGACATGGCGGTATTCTCCCGGGTAAAAAGAACACGCCTGAGATTGCTGCCATACGCGACGTGGAACCCTATACCACCATTTATTCGCCTACTTACCACAGTGCTTTCAGTACACCAAAAGAACTAATGCTGTTCATACAACACCTGCGTCATTTATCTGAAGGAAAACCTGTTGGTTTTAAATTGTGTATAGGCCGCAAAAGTGAATTCATTGGTATTTGCAAAGCAATGATAGCGCTGGATATTTATCCTGATTTTATTACTGTAGATGGTGCAGAAGGCGGTACCGGCGCAGCGCCGCAGGAGTTCTCCAACTATGTAGGCGCTCCATTGCTGGATGGATTGGCATTTGTTCATAATATGCTCAGCGGCTTCGGTATTCGCGAACACGTCAAAGTCATCGCTTCCGGAAAAATACTATCGGGCTTCCACCTCGTGCGCGCTTTTGCTTTAGGCGCTGATGCCTGCAATAGTGCAAGGGCTATGATGATGGCCATCGGGTGCATACAGGCTTTGCAGTGTAATACCAATAAATGTCCTACAGGCGTTGCCACGCAGGATCCCAGCCTTTCTGTAGGATTGGTGGTGGCCGATAAAAAACAAAGGGTGGCCAATTACCATGCCGGTACTGTTAATAGTTTTGTGGAATTATTGGGCGCCGCAGGTATTGATGATTACAAAAAATTAACCCGTTCACATATCTACCGTCGCGTTTTCATGAATGAGGTAAGAACCCTGGAGGACATATTCCCTTCGCTTGAGCCCGGCTGCCTGCGTAATGGCAATATGCCCGAAAAATACCGGCAGGATTATGAGCGGGCAAGTATGGAAACATGGGGGAACCAATAATATATTAACCCTCCAATCGTTCGAAGTGGGTGGAGCCCTGGTGTGGATCTGTAACGTTTAACAGGCTTAGCCAGTCTGCATTTAAAAGTAATACCTGGTATTCAGTTGCTTCGTCCTTTTCGGTATCAATCATATTTAGATACAGGTCGTTTTCATTCTTGAAAAACAGGTTGTATGCTATTTCTTTTTTTGTCATTTGGTATTCATCCGGGCTTACTTCCACTTTCCCTGTTCCGCCCATGCAGGGAGTTGCACAGAAGTACAGCGATGTTTGTTTATCATCCCGCACCCACATTCCCATGATCAATGATTCCGCTTCCTGTAATCCGTCTATTTGTCCCTGTGTCATAGTGCTGTTTTTTATTCCGGAAATTGTTTTGAAACAATTAAATTAACCAATTATATTCAAAACCCATATGGATAACCCGTTAAACGTATGATGAATCAAATTTTTCCACTATGAATATTGAACAACTAAGGGAGTATGCTTTAAGCAAACCGGGCACCGAGGAAACTTTACCTTTTGGGCCAGATACTTTAGTGTATAAGGTCAGCGGTAAAATATTCTTATTAGCCGGGCTTGATAATGATCCTTTACAATTCAACGTAAAATGCGATCCCGACACTGCTGTTGAATTACGTGAGCAGTATCCCTGCACTGTGTTACCAGGTTATCACATGAATAAGAAACATTGGAACACCATTGTAGTGAATGGAGTGTTAACTGTAAAACAATTAAAGCAGTTGATTGATGATTCTTACCTGTTGGTGAAGAAAAAGCCGTAAGGCGTGAGCAACCTTCTCAGGCCTCACGAAATTCTTTCGCATAGTATTTGCAGATCTCCATTAATCCGCACACTTCACATTTGGGATTCCTGGCTAAGCAGGTGTACCTGCCATGCAGGATCAGCCAGTGATGGGCTTTATGTATCAGTTCCTGTGGGATATGCTTAATGAGTTCTTTTTCCACGGCCAATGGTGTGGTTGCTTTTTCGCTGACCAATGCCAGGCGCTTGCTGACCCGGAAAACATGGGTATCCACCGCCATATTAGGTTGTGCATCGATGACACTGGTGATGACATTGGCTGTCTTTCTTCCAACACCCGGTAATTTTACCAGTTCCTCTACTGTCATCGGTACGTTACCATTGAATTGATCCATCAGCATATTGGCCATGCCGATCAGGTGTTTGGTTTTATTGTTGGGATAAGAAATGCTTTTGATCAGCGGGAACAGGTCATCAAATGTGGCTTTCGCCATTTTCTGCGGGGTGGGGTATCTTCTGAAAATTTCAGGTGTGGCCATATTCACCCGTTTATCTGTACACTGGGCGGACAATATCACTGCTACCAATAATTCAAACGGGCTATCGTACGTCAACTCTGTTTCAGCAACTGGCATGTGTTGCTGAAAATAATCAATAACGAACCGGTATCTTTCTTTTCTGGTCACTCCTCATGCCTCCTCTTCGCTTCTTTCGCATATTTAAGCACAGCTTTGACCGACAGCTTCGACGGTGATTTCAGTTTCAGCCTGTTCAGTTGTTTGATACTGCGCCGCAATACCTGCAACCTTTCCTTCAATTCAATATTATGCGCTTCTAAAGCCTGCTCAATGGCCGCCTCCATCGTGGGTGAACATTCTTTATACAGGTACAATATCAAATCCTCTTCCCTGAATTTTTTCATAGTTTATAACAGCAAAGTGATATAAGCCGACACAACCTGTTATTAACGGTATTCAGGAAAGAATATTGCAGGGAATAGCGGGGAACATAAAAAGTTTCAGCTTATTTCTTTGCGGCCAGAGAATCTTCTATAATGAAAATATCTTCCCCGTCTTTTTTCATCAGGTAACGTTCGCGGGCGAATTTTTCAAGTGCAGCGGGATCGTTTTGCAGGTCCGCCAGTTCTTTATGGGTCTTTGCGATCTCCTGCTCGTAATAGCGCTTTTTTTCTTCTAATTTTTTCAGTTCAGTCCGCCGCTCGCGCTGCTGAAAAAAATCGCGCTGGTCAAAGAACAGCATCCATACGACAAAAAAGCCGGTGACCAGGAGATACCTGTTGGTGAGGATGGAAGCTACTTTTTTCACAGACCAAAGCTAAAAAAAATGTCTGATGTATCCATGTCTGATTTGATTTTCGAATTTTTAAAAATGATTCAATCAAATCAGACATGGACACATCAGACATCAGCTATCCTTTCTATTTCTTACCGAATTTGATCTTTCCTTTGGGATAGATACCGGTTTCACCCAGCATTTCCTCAATACGGATCAGCTGGTTGTACTTGGCCATACGGTCGGTACGGGAAGCTGAACCGGTTTTGATTTGCCCGCAATTCAATGCCACAGCCAGGTCGGCAATAGTGGTATCTTCTGTCTCACCGCTTCTGTGACTCATAATGGTATTGTAACCATTGTGTTGTGCCAGCGTAACGGCGTTGATGGTTTCAGTAACCGTACCGATCTGGTTTACTTTTACAAGGAGACCATTGGCAATGCTCTTATCAATACCGGTCTGTAAACGCTCCACGTTGGTAACGAACAGGTCATCACCCACCAGCTGACACTTGCTGCCCACAGCCTGTGTAAGGGCTTGCCAGCCATTCCAATCGTCTTCTGCCATACCATCTTCAATAGAAACAATGGGATATTGTTTCACCCATTTTTCCCAGAATTTAACCAGCTCATCACTGCTTACAGCTTTTCCGCTGCTCTTATGGAATACATATTTTTTCTTTTTCGCATCCCACAGTTCACTGTTGGCCGCATCCATGGCAATCACTATCTGCGAACCTGTTTTAAAACCGGATGCGGTGATGGATTCCAATACGGTTTCAATCGCTTCTTCATTGCTCTGGATATTGGGAGCAAAACCACCTTCATCACCCACATTGGTGCTGTATCCTTTTTTCTTCAATACGCCTTTCAGGGTATGGAATATCTCAACACCCCAACGCAGTCCTTCGCTGAAAGAAGGGGCGCCGACTGGCATGATCATGAATTCCTGGAAATCGATCTTGTTATCTGCGTGAGCGCCGCCATTCAGGATATTCATCATAGGAATGGGCAGTGTTTTGGCATTGGTACCACCGATATAACGGAACAAAGGCAGCGCAGCTTCTTCCGCAGCAGCTTTGGCTACCGCCATACTTACTGCAAGGATCGCATTAGCGCCTAATTTACCTTTATTGGGCGTACCGTCTAATGCTATCATAGCTTCGTCGATAGCGGCCTGCTGGCTTACATCAAAACCAACAATAGCTTCCGCTATTACGTCATTCACATTCTTTACTGCTTTTAACACGCCTTTACCGGCATACTTCTTTTTATCGTTATCACGCAGTTCCACTGCTTCGTGGATACCGGTGCTGGCGCCGCTCGGAACGGCTGCACGGCCTAAAGCGCCGTCGTCTGTTAATACGTCTACCTCTACGGTAGGATTACCGCGGCTATCTAAGATCTGCCTTGCGTGAACCTCAATAATGTAACTCATGGTCGATTGCTTGTTTTATGATTATTTGGTTGTTAAAAGCGCGTTTGACGCCGCAATTTACGGATTTGATTGTTTTAGCAGGTTAAACTCCTGAATACATCTTCCAAGCTTTTTCCACCGGCCTGCAGGTTCTCCAGCGTATCATCTGCCACAATCCGGCCCTGGTGGATGATGATGACCCGGTTGCAGATGGCCTGTACCTCCTGCAGGATATGGGACGAAAACAATACAGTTTTGGCCTGCCCCTGCTCCCTGATCAGGTTACGGATCTCTATGATCTGGTTGGGATCGAGGCCGCTGGTAGGCTCATCCAATACCAATACTTCCGGATCATGGATCAGGGCTGCGGCTAACCCCACCCGCTGTTTATACCCTTTTGATAGTTGCCCGATCTTTTTACTGCTTTCGGCGGTCAGCCCTGTTAGCGCAATCACACGGTCAATCTCCCGTTTCCTGTTGTCAACCTGGTGAACGCCCGCTATAAAATCAAGGTATTCACGTACATACATGTCAACATACAGCGGGTTGGCTTCGGGTAAGTACCCGATCTTCCTTTTCACAACAAGCGGCTGCAATTGTACGTCTGATCCGTCCACAACAGCCGTACCCCCATCTGGCTGCAGGTACCCGGTGATCATTTTCATGGTAGTGCTTTTACCCGCACCATTGGGTCCCAGGAACCCCACGATCTCACCCCTGCCCGCTTTAAAAGAAATATGATCTACTGCTTTTTGTGTGCCGTATTGCTTGAACAGCTGGTTGACTTCAATTGACATGGCTCAAAAATACCGTAATGCAATCAATTAGCATCATCCTTGGACAGGTGGTCATAGGCTCCTTTAAAGGCATAATAGCCAAAAATGACCAGGCCGATCGCAATGGGAATAAAGACCAATACAAATACACCCCACTGGATCTTGGTGTCGATACCCGGCTTTTTTACGATCTCATCAGCAGCCACTTTGATGAGAAAATAAACCGTCAGCGGGCCTAACAGCATCCAGACAATACCTGCCAGTCTTTTTAACTGATTCATACGCTTGTTATTATTCGTTTATAAAAATTTCATTAATCATTCACATTAGGATCTATCCTGTTGCTGATGTATAAGGTACCAATCACCAGGCAGACAGCAGCCACTATGATCGGATACATTAAGCCCGCCATTTTATCGGCCGTATAGATCGTAGTCAGCAATGTTGCAATGAAAGGGGTTAATCCTCCAAACACACCATTACCGATATGATAAGGCAATGACATGGAAGTATACCTGATTTTGGTAGGGAACATTTCCACTAAGAAGGCCGCGATAGGGCCATACACCATCGTCACATAAAGGATCATGATGAATACCACTAACACCATATGCCAGTAATCACCATTGCCAACGACTTTTGCTGTTTTCACTTCGGGTTTTTGTGTTAGTTTACCCGGTAACTGGTAGGCTGTATCCTTTGTGGTGGTGGTCATTACCATACCGTCTTCATAATGGACAATACGTGCAACCGTCCGCACCATGTCCTGCGTTCCTGCAACAGGTATCATGGTTGTTTTGGTTTCCTGCTGTGATATTATTTCTGTTTTTATTTTCTCATCTGTCAGGAACACCAATTTATTAAACAGGTGTTTGTAAGTGATCACCGCCAGTAACATACCGCCCAGCATGATCCACTTACGGCCTATTTTATCACTTAAACTTCCAAACACGACAAAAAATGGTGTGGCAAACAAGATGGCCCATATCAATAAGGTGCGCGACTGGTCAAAATCAACCTTACACACGTTTTCAATGAAGGACTGTGCATAGAACTGCCCGGTATACCATACAACACCCTGCCCCATGGTAGCCCCGAACAATGCCAGCAATACCATTTTCAGGTTTGTTTTATGGCCAAAACTTTCTTTCAATGGATTCACAGAAGTTTTTCCTTCTGCTTTCAACTTAGAGAACAGCGGCGATTCTTTCATCTTCAGCCGGATGTAGATGGATACGATCACCAGCACAATAGAAACAATAAAAGGGATACGCCAGCCCCAGTCGTTGAACTTGGCGATAGATTTTGCGCTGTCGGCATCTAAGCTATGCCTGGTTAAAAGGATCACTCCCAAAGACACAAACAAACCCAGCGTGGCGGTGGTCTGTATCCACGAAGTGAAATAACCTCTTTTGTTTGCCGGCGCATGTTCAGCAACATAAGTAGCTGCACCGCCATATTCACCACCCAGTGCCAATCCCTGTAATAATCTCAGCAACAAAACAATGATCGGCGCAGCAAAGCCTATGGTTTCATAACTGGGTACTAAGCCAATGGCAAAAGTGGAACCGCCCATTAATACCAATGTGAGCAGAAAAGTATATTTCCTTCCGATCAGATCACCTAAGCGGCCAAATACCAGGGCGCCAAAAGGGCGTACAATGAAACCGGCTGCAAAAGTAGCGAGTGTGGAGAGCAGGGCTGCGGTGGGATTGGTTTTGGGAAAAAACTGGCTCGCAATGACTGTTGCAAGGCCGCCGAAGATGTAAAAATCATACCATTCTATCAAGGTTCCTACTGATGAAGCGGCGATGACACGCCAGATACCTTTTGTTTCTTTCATATTGTTTGCAATCTGCCATCAACTTACTGCAAAGCATTCATTTATCCAAATCTTGCCCCGCTCTGAAGAGCGGGGGCAAAAGAGTGAGGGGAGCGGGGCAAAAGAGTGAAGGGCGGGAATCAAAGATTTTCATGTTGTTCCGTTCCTTATTTTGCTCCGCTCTTCAGAGCGGAGATAGATAGAGATTTCATAGTTTTTTTCTTAGGGGGACTTTAGTCCCGGGTATGAAGCAACAAACATTTGTTAGTCATCAAAACCGCTGCACCATTGCATTGTGTATGAAATACAACACAGCGCGACAGCGATATTTTTTTGCACCCCGGCAGGTTGATGTATATTTAGCGCGCCAAAAAAGAATGATTGACATGTCATATCCTTACCAGATCAAAAGTTTCGAAGAATACAAAAGCGAGTACCAAAAAAGTATCAAAGACCCCGCCGGATTCTGGAGCACGATTGCTGAACATTTTACCTGGAGAAAAAAATGGGATTCCGTACTGGACTGGAATTTTACAGCACCTAAAATAGAGTGGTTCAAAGGCGCTAAACTGAATATTACTGAAAACTGCCTCGACAGGCACCTTGAAACCCGCGGCAATCAGCCCGCGCTTGTATGGGAACCCAATGACCCAGAAGAACACAACCGTGTACTGACCTATAAAAAACTCCACGAGAAAGTATGCCAGTTTGCACATGTGCTTAAAAACAATGGGGTCAAAAAGGGCGACCGTGTTTGTATTTACATGGGCATGATACCTGAGCTGGCTATTGCAGTCCTGGCTACTGCCCGTATTGGCGCTATTCACTCCGTTGTGTTTGGCGGATTCTCTGCGCAGAGTATTGCCGACAGGTTATACGATGCCCAGGCTGCATTCATTGTTACCTGCGATGGCGCTTACAGGGGCGCAAAGGATATTCCGTTGAAGAATGTGATCGATGATGCATTGATCGGAAATAAAACAGTTAAAAAAGTAATCGTTTGTACCCGCACCAGAACGCCGGTCTCTATGATCAAGGGAAGGGATGTATGGTGGGAAGAAGAGATGAAACAGGTGGAAGAAAAGGGACTCAATTTTATTGAAGCGGAAGAAATGGATGCTGAGGATCCGCTGTTCATCTTATATACCTCCGGTTCTACCGGTAAACCCAAAGGGGTGGTACACAGTTGTGCCGGGTATATGCTCTTTACCAACTACACATTCGTGAATGTATTTCAATACCAATTGGGACAGGTACATTTCTGCACAGCAGATATCGGTTGGATCACCGGGCATAGTTATATTGTATACGGGCCACTCAGTGCTGGCGCTACCTCGCTCCTTTTTGAAGGCGTACCCACCTGGCCCGATGCAGGGCGTTTCTGGGATATTGTGGACAAGTACAAGGTGAATATCCTCTACACTGCCCCTACAGCTATCCGCAGTCTCATGGGTTTTGGACTGGACCCGTTAAAAGGAAAAGATCTTTCTTCTTTAAAGGTACTGGGTACCGTGGGTGAACCCATTAATGAGGAAGCATGGAACTGGTATGATGAGCATATCGGAAAGAAAAAATGCCCGATCGTAGATACCTGGTGGCAGACAGAAACAGGCGGCATACTGATCTCTAACCTGGCAGGCATTACACCTGCAAAAGCCAGTTGGGCTACTTTGCCTATGCCGGGCGTACAACCGGTACTTGTGGATGAGAAAGGCGATGAAGTAACAGAAGCCGTCAATGGCATCACCAGTGGTAATCTTTGCATCAAAGCGCCCTGGCCCGCTATCCTCCGCACTACTTATGGCGACCATGAGCGTTGCCGCGTTAATTATTTTGCCACTTATGAAAATTTATACTTCACAGGAGATGGTGCACTGAAAGATGCGAATGGTTTTTACCGCATCACAGGCAGGGTAGACGATGTATTGAATGTAAGCGGGCACCGCATTGGCACCGCAGAAGTAGAGAATGCCATTAACATGCATTCCGGTGTGGTGGAAAGTGCAGTAGTAGGTTATCCGCATGATATCAAGGGACAGGGCATTTATGCCTATGTGATTTACAACGGTATGCATGGGGGAGATTTAACCCTTGCACGCAAAGACATACTCCAAACGGTAACCCGCATCATCGGCCCGATTGCCAAACCGGATAAAATTCAATTTGTAAGCGGGCTTCCAAAAACCCGCAGCGGCAAGATCATGCGCCGCATCTTGCGCAAGATAGCCGAAGGAGAAACACAGAACCTGGGTGATACATCTACCCTGCTGGATCCTGGCGTGGTGGAAGAGATCAAAGATGGGAGACTTTAAAGACATCATTACCACAGGGTCGTTTAATGAATAAGAAGAAAATCCCGGATAATACCAAGCACAACGCCCGGGAAAATTCCCAGCCAGCACAACAGGACCATCATCACAACCAATGCTGCATAGGTAGAGATATAAAAAAAAGGATGCAGTGTTTTTTCTTTGACCCCTCGTGACGGAGATGCCGAAAATAGTGTGCTGATGATGCGCAGGTAATAATACAGGCCGATGATGCTGGTCAGCACCAGCACAATTACCGGAAGCCATAGATGCTGCTGTACACCTGAACTGAGTACAAAGAATTTAGCCAGGAAGCCCGCCGTTAATGGAATGCCCGCCAGTGAGAACAACGCAACTGTTAATACCGCCGCCTGTAAAGGGCTTCTCCAGAACAGGCCTTTGTAAATATCCAGGTCTTCCGCATCTTTTTGATGGCTGGATAACAACGTGATGATGCCAAAAGCTGCTAATAAAGTAACAGCATAGGAGACCAGGTAAAAAGCAGCGGCTTCTACTCCCTGTTCGTTACCAGGCAGAAATGCCACAATCAGATAACCGAAATGCGCAATAGAAGAATAAGCGAGCAGGCGTTTGATATTTTGCTGGGACAATGCCAACAGGTTACCCAATAGCATGGATGCGATGGCCAGGGCTGAAAAAATGGTAATGGCCAATGGATACTGCTGCAGGCTGATGGCTTGTGCAAAACGTAATAACACAGCAAATACACCAATCTTGGAAACGGTGGCAATAAAAGCAGTGATTGGAGCCGGTGCACCCTGGTACACATCTGCCGCCCAAAGATGAAACGGTACAAGGGCTAACTTAAAACCTATTGCCACAATCATGATTCCTACCCCCATGATGAACAATACGGAGGAAGTGAGCGCCGGTATTCGCTGTGCAATGACCGAAAATGCCATGCTTCCTGTTTCCATATATATCAACGCCATACCAAACAACAGGAAGGCAGACGATATGGCTGCCAATATAAGATACTTCAGTCCTGCTTCCACCGCATTATTGCGGTTACGCAGGTAAGCGATGAGCGCATACAAGCTCACACTCAATAACTCGAGTCCAATAAACAGTGAGATGAAATGCCGGCTGATGGTAAGCACAGCTGCACCTAATGTGGCAAGGAACAGCAGTATATAATATTCTTTGGGGTTCTCTTCCCGTTCTTCAAAATAAACAAAGGAAAACAAACCCACTACCAGCACTGAAAAAATAATGAGGCCGGTGAACAGTGCACCAAATCCGTCTACCACAAACAAAGGCAACAGCTCTCTTGGCAAAGTATCTCTCACATACCACATGGCTAAAACCACTAAGCACATCATCAGGAACCCCACCACCTGTATCACCGTGTGACTTTGCCGGAAAGCAATCAGCAATATGACCGCTATTGAAGCTGCTGCCAGCAGCATAAAAGGAAGAAGCGCAAGGAATTGAAGTTCATTCATTTGACAAATGGTGTGTTATGAATAATACTCTTTACCATATCCATCACAGGCTGCGGATACAATCCCAATACCACAATACTGATACCTAACATGCCCATAACAACCCACTCTCTTATACTAAAATCTTTTACCGGTATGGTGGTAGCGGGTTGTCCGAGGAAGACTTTCTGCATCAGGCGCAAAGAATACAAAGCAGCTAAAATCAATCCAAGACTGGCGATAACAGTAAATACTGCA
>JBHAFM010000107.1:0-39375 GCA_041856175.1 Sediminibacterium sp. | reverse complement strand
ATTGATGAAAAAATATACAACAGGGACGACCCGAATTCTACCAAGATCCCTAACGATAAGGATATCTGGCCCAATATCGAAGCCGACTTTGATTTTGCAGCAAAGAATTTACCTTCGGTACAGGCACAAAAAGGAAGGGCAACAAAATGGGCTGCTGAAACCTACCTGGCAAAAGCCTATGTGTTTGAGAAAAAATGGGCCCAGGCCAAACCATTGCTCGAAGATGTGCTGAACAATTCCGGTAAAAAACTGATGACCAATTACCACGACAATTACAGAATGGTTACCAACAATAATGCAGAGTCCATTTTTGAAGTGGAGTTCTCTGTGAATGATGGCACTACCGGCAACAATGGTAATGCAGGCGACAACCTGAACTGGCCTTATTCCTCTACTGCTCCGGGAAGGGGATGCTGCGGGTTTTACCAGCCTTCGCAAAACCTTGTCAATGCTTTCCAGACAGATAACACAACCGGGCTACCCATGATCGGTGCAGCGTCAGACGGATCATTGGATACTTATAACAAAGTTGATCTACCCAACGACCAGGGCATCAAGGCGAGTGATCCGTTTACACTGGACAAATCAATTCCGGTGGATCCAAGACTCGACTGGACCGTTGGGCGCAGGGGCGTTAACTTTTTAGACTGGGGTCCGATGCCCGGAGCCAGCTGGATCAGAGACCAGGCGTATGCCGGCCCCTACACGGGTAAAAAATGGATGTATTACCTGGCAGAAGAAAACAGCAGTACGCATTCCACCAGCAGGCGCTCGGTAAATAATAATTACCGTTTATTAAAATTGTCACACGTCATTTTGTGGCTGGCAGAATGTGAAGTTGAATTGGGCAATCTTACAACAGCGGAGACTTACGTGAACATGATCCGGAATCGGGCTAAAAAGGGTTCTGTCCAGGATCCTACTGTTAATTACAAAGTAGAACCCTATCCTGTTGGAACATTCCTTGCCAATGGAACCGACTTCGCCAGGAATGCTGTTCACATGGAAAGCCGCCTGGAATTTGCAATGGAAGGGCACCGCTTTTTTGATCTGGTTCGCTGGGGTATTGCCGAAAAGGTGCGGAATAAATATATGCAGGAAGAATCGGTACCTGGAACAGAACCTTCCGGCAGAAAATTTAATAAGCGTACTTACCTGGCCGGAAAAATATTTACGGCCAAAAATAATTATTACCCAATTCCGCAGGATGAGATACTGAACTCTCAAAAAGATGGTAAGCCAACTTTAGTGCAAAATCCCGGATATTAAGTCTATAGGGATAATACAATATAAAAAGCCAGGACATATGTCCTGGCTTTTTATATTGTATTATTTGAAAGCCAAAATAATTGTGCTCTTCAACCACCACCTATCTCAACTAATTGATTATCAATAAAAAATGAGCCCCTAAAGAATAGGCGCTCATTTAAAAATGAAAAGAGGTCCCGAGCGGATTCGAACCGCTGTAGAAGCTTTTGCAGAGCTCTGCCTAGCCACTCGGCCACAGGACCCTATTAAAAATTCAGGCTGCGAAAATAAAGTAATCGGGGGAATTTTAAAATTCTAAATTCGAAAACACGAGATTTGCACCTTATTAGTGAATCTATGAACCGGATAGCCGAAAGTGAACTGATTATCAACAACCGAGGCGCAGTTTATCATTTAAATTTAAGACCCGAAGAACTAGCTACAACTATTATTACGGTGGGTGATCCTGACCGTGTACAGGTCATCAGTAACCATTTTGATCATATTGAAGGCAAATATCAACATCGGGAATTTGTTACGCATACGGGCCAGATTGGCCGGAAAAGAATATCAGTGGTGTCAACAGGTATCGGTACTGATAACATTGATATTGTACTAAATGAACTGGATGCACTGGCAAATATTGACTTTGAAAGCAGGACTATTAAACCTGCACTAACCCGCCTTACCATTATACGGATTGGCACTTCTGGTTCCCTGCAGGCAGATATACCTATAGATAGTTATGTGGCCAGCACACATGGATTAGGAGTTGACAACCTGTTGAATTTCTATAGGCAGGAGAATAACGACGAAGAACTTCACATTATTAGAGAATTTGTGGCACATACGCAAATTGGAGGCGGGCTCGCAGCTCCTTATATTGCATCTGCCGGTGCCGCCGTGTTAAAACATTTTGTCGAAGGCTTTCATCATGGCATCACAGTCACCTGCCCGGGTTTCTATGGCCCCCAGGGAAGGGTATTACGTCTAGGCCTGATCAACCCAGACCTGATTGATCGCCTCACCGCATTCCGCTACGGTAATCATCGCATCACTAACTTTGAGATGGAAACCAGTGGTATTTATGGTATCGGTAAATTATTAGGACACCACTGCCTGAGCCTGAGCGCCATTGTTGCCAACCGCGTGAAAAAGGAATTCAGTAAAGACGGAGGGAAGTCCATGGAAGCACTGATTGTTAAAACATTGGGAATATTAGCAGAAATATAAATTTTAATTTACAGGATTGCCAGTCCATAACATTCGCCTAAAACCGGTAATCGTATAACCAAATAAATAATGACACTTACATTTTATAAATACCAGGGCACTGGCAATGATTTTGTGATCATTGATAACAGGGATGGTCGTATTTCATTAACGAATGCACAGGTGAAACACCTGTGCGACAGACGGTTCGGAATAGGAGCAGATGGCTTGATGTTGCTCAATACCCTTAATGGCTTTGACTTTGAAATGACCTATTTCAATGCTGATGGACGCGAAAGCAGTATGTGCGGTAACGGTGGCCGGTGTCTTACGCGATTTGCTTATGATATGGGAATACACAAGGACAAATATCTTTTCCAGGCAGTAGACGGAGCCCATGAAGCTGAATTGGGCGAAAACGGATGGATTCGTTTAAAAATGCAGAATGTGTCAGCTATCCATGAATACCATGGCGACGCCATTTTGAATACCGGTTCACCACACTATGTGAAGACAGTACACGATATAAAAGCCCTCAATATATTCAAAGAAGGGAAAGACATCCGTTATAGTAAAGATTTTGAAGCAGAGGGCATCAATGTCAATTTTGTAGAAAGTGAAAACAAGCATATTGTTGTAAGAACCTACGAAAGAGGGGTAGAAGATGAAACTTACAGTTGCGGTACGGGCGTAACCGCAGCAGCATTGGTCTTTGCGCACAATGACAAAGGGTTTAACCATATAGACGTGGAAACCTTAGGTGGGCGTCTAGCAGTAGAATTTGAAAAAACAGGCGAACAGTCTTTCGAGAATATTTGGCTATGCGGACCTGCTACCTTTGTTTTTAAAGGAGAGATCAATCTATGATACAATACTTTAAAAACATTGACGGTCACACTATTGAAATCGATAAGCCCGATGTTGGGATATGGGTAAACCTGGTTCCTCCATTTAAAGAAGAAGAATTTATTGAACTGGGCGAAAAACTCGAAATACCGATCGAATTCCTGCGTGACTCTTTGGATATAGACGAAAGACCAAGGTACGAGTTGGAGGGCAATGTAAAGTTCGTTGTCATCAAAACCCCTACCGAAAACAATTCTTTTAATGACAGTGATGCATTCTATATTACTATTCCCATCTGTATCATTCTTACACATAACCAGATCATAACTGTAAATTCGTTTGACAATGGCGCGATCAAAAAATTCCTGAATTCTTTTCAGAAGCGCCATCCCGACAAGAAGAACATGATGATCCTGAAAGTCTTTGAGAAAGTCGTAAAGAATTTCCTTGAATTCCTGAAAGAAATCAATCACCGTCGCAATCAATATGAGAACAGCCTCTATGAAAGCAATAGCAATGAAGATCTTTTAAACCTGATGCGTATTCAGAAAAGCCTGGTCTATTTCGTTACAGCGCTGCGCAGTAATGAGATGCTGATGATGAAACTGGAACGTACTAATTTTCTCAGCCTGAATGAAGAAGAAAGAGAGTTTCTGAATGATTTGATCGTAGACACAAGCCAGGCTCTGGAGATGGCAAATATTTACACCAATATCCTTACGAGTACACTCGATGCATTTGCCAGCGTTATCAGCAACAACCTGAATAGTGTCATGAAACGACTGACTTCTATCACCATTATTTTATCCCTTCCTGCACTGGTAGCCGGTATCTATGGTATGAACGTAGACATTCCTTATATGCATTCACCACACGCATTTTATATTCCAATAGGATTATCGATAGGCGTATCGATTGTCATCAGTTGGTATTTCATGAAAAAGAAATGGTTTTAAATATGGCACTCTTTAATGTCAGGGTATACGGTATTCTTATGGACAATAATAACCGCGTATTGGTTAGCGACGAGTTTATCAGAGGCGATTACTTCACCAAACTTCCGGGTGGCGGTATGGAGTTAGGTGAAGGCACAAGGGATTGCCTGAAAAGGGAGTTTAAAGAAGAGACAGGGCTCGATGTAGTAGTAGGTGATCATATTTATACAACCGATTTCTTCCAGATATCAGCATTTAATAACAAAGACCAGATCATTTCGATCTACTATTATGTAAAAGCCCAGGAGCCCATCAATCTTAAAACACAAACAACTCCTTTCAATTTTAAACCATACCAGATTGCAGACCCAAATGGGGAAAGTGAAGTGTTCAGATGGGTAGAATGGAATGACCTGAATGAAGAAGTGATGTCGCTACCCATTGATAAAAAAGTGATCCGGCTTATCAAACACTAAAGATAGCATTGATGCTTGCTGTGGTTATTATAGAAATAAAAGATCGAATCCACATTGGCATCGTAGCGATTAGTATGTTTTTTATCCCGCAGCGGGGATATTGGTGAATACTTCCTCTCCTTTGCCCATCGCGGCCAGTTTCATCTTTCTTGCCGTATCATGTCCCACGTATTTTTCTATCTGTTTTTCGAGGAAATAGATCAGTGGGGTAAGCACAATAGCCATAGTAAATTTATACATATAATTCACAATACAAATGGCCAGCACTAATTGCCAGCTCCACCCATTACCAATTTTAAAGGCAATGAACAGTACAACAAAGCTATCCACTAATTGTGATACCACTGTAGAACCAGTGGCACGCAGCCATATCCATTTATCGCCTGTTATTTTTTTGATGCGGTGGAAAACCGTTACATCCACTATCTGGCTCACCAGGAATGCTGTAAGGCTGCCAAGGATGATCCATAGCCCCTGACCAAAAATGCCACCAAACGCCACTTGCATGTCTGGTATGCCGTCCGACTGTTTTGAACCAACCCAGAAATCAGCAGGTGCTATTTTCATAGCAGCGTAAAACATCAGGAATGCGTACGAAATAAGGGCCACAGCGGTATAACTGATGCGTCTTACTACTTTAGGACCGTAATATTCATTGACAATATCTGTAATAATGAATTCCAAAGGCCATAACAACACACCACAGGTTAAACTAAACGAAAGGCCCGATTGTCTGAATATGGTAAAATTAACCGGGTGCATACCAAAAAACTTTTCCAGCGAAAAAATCTTTCCTCCAATACATTCTGCAATCAGTGCATTGGCAACAAAAAACGCGGTAATCCCTAGTAATAATTTGGTTGGTTTGTCTTTAAGGATATTGTGTATCATGAGGGAAGTATAAAAAAAATGAAGAACTGCAGGAATAAAAACAACAGGTTAATAAGAATGAGCCAGCGTGACAAACTCAGTTGGCGCTTATTCACCACAAGGGCAAGGTACCAGGCGTTGACGCAAAGGTTAAGCAGGGGGCCGACAAACCATCCAAGCGTAATAATTATACTACTCACTTCATGCTTGTTGATAAAATCGCGGGTTCGCTGCATCGCCAGGCACACTACAAAAAGAATATTGCAGATAAAAGCAAGGCGTGAAAAAAAGGACAATCCTTTCATAATTTCGAAACAATATTGGTTGACAAAGCATGCTGCTTCCTGATAAATCAACCACAAGTTTAATACAAATTACGATCCCCCTTTCTATAAATGCCCTTCCGGCACACAAAAATCAAACATTTTTCCTGTAGGTTTGCGCATAGCATAAAAACTGAACAATGAAGAATTTCCAATGGAAATCGTTATTACCCCATGCCATTGCTGTAGCTATTTTTATCATCGTAGCTGTAGTCTATTGCAAACCCGCCCTTGAAGGGAAAGTGCTGTCGCAGACCGATGTGATCCACTGGAAAGGTATGGCCCAGGATATGATCAATTACCAACAAAAGCACAATAATCGTCTCCCTTTATGGAACAATAACTTATTCAGCGGCATGCCTGGTTATCAGGTGGCTTTCGGGGCAGAAAATGCCATCTCCCCTATCTTCCTGCACAGCGCTTTTATGCTATTCCTACCAAAACCCATTGGGTTTTTCTTTTTACTCTGTATTGGCTTTTATTTCCTTTCTCAGGTAATAGGTCTAAAGCCCTGGCTGGGTGTTCTTGGAGGGATTGCTTATGCTTATGCAACATACAGTCCAATTATAATAGTAGTGGGCCACGACACTAAAATGCAGGCAATGGGTTATATGCCAGCATTATTGGGAGCATTATGGCTTATCTACCAAAAAAAATACTGGTGGGGTGCGGCACTTACGGCTTTGTTCACCAGTTTGCTGGTTGGCATGAACCACCCCCAGGTTGCTTATTATTTTATACTGATGGCTGGCTTTATGGCCATTGCCTTTGCCATTCAATGGATCAAACAGAAAGACTACAAGCACCTTGTCTTATCCTTCATCATTGCAATTGGAGCAGCCGGCATAGGTGCCGTTACCAACCTGGTTAACATTGCCACTACCAATGATTATGCTAAAGCAACCATGCGTGGTGGTAGTGCATTAAATATAGATACCACGGCAGGCAAGGCTACTAAAAAAAGCAGCGGCCTCTCTATCGACTACGCTTTTACCTATGGAAGCTATGGCAGGGCTGAAATCTTTACCTTCCTCATCCCCGGTATTTACGGCGGACCAACACAATTGGATGCGGGCTCCCATTTTACCAAACTTGCACTTGAAAAAGGACTGTCGGATGACCAGGCAACACAGTTTACACAACTTGCTTCAGGTTATACCTACTGGGGCGAACAGCCTGCCAATGCAGGACCCGTTTACCTGGGTGCCGTCATCTGTTTCCTGTTTCTCCTGGGTATGGTCTATTTAAAAACATGGCATAAATGGTGGATACTGGCCATTTGTGCGTTGGCTGTTTTAATGAGCTGGGGTAAAAATTTCGAAGCTTTCAATAGTTTTCTCTTCAACCACCTGCCTTTGTATAATAAATTCAGGGCACCCAGCATTATCCTAATCATTCCGCAATTATTATTTCCTTTAGTAGGCATCATGACATTGCAACAATTTCTGTTTGAAGAAACGAATAAGGCTGCAGCTTTAAAAAAACTCAAGACTTCTGCTTATATCGCAGGAGGCTTCTTTTTAGTGGCCATTGGCCTGTACCTCTCCTTTACTTATAGCAGCAGCAGCGATGAAAACCTTAAAGCCTATATGATACAGCTCCTGGGCGGCAAACAGGAAGAAGGACGCGCATTCTATAACGCCTTAAAAGAAGATCGAAAATCTTTATTTGGAGCCGACCTGTTGCGCAGTATCTTATTGGTTGCAGCAGCAGCAGGCCTTTTATGGCTGTCAATAAAAGATAAACTGAAGCCTGTTTATGTAATGGCAGCCCTGATTGTACTAGGTTCATTTGACCTGTTATCAGTGGATAAAAGATACCTGAATGACAATAATTTCCAGGAAGAAGAAGCGTTTAATGAAAGCAATTTCCGGCCAACGCCTGTTGACCTTGAAATTTTAAAGGATACCACTCATGCACGTGTGTTCAATTTAGCAACAGGCGACCCTTTTGCGGATGCCATCACATCTTATCACCACCGTTCTGTTGGTGGTTACCACCCGGCTAAGCTGAGCATTTATGAAGACCTGCTTGAGAATCAGCTGCGTAAGCAACCGATGAACATGCACGTATTGGATATGCTGAACGCAAAATATTTTATTGTACCGAACCAACAAACCGGTCAACCCATGTTACAGGTGAACCCGAATGCATTAGGGCAGGCCTGGTTCGTGAAATACATCAGCTATGTTAGCAATCCCGCGGCAGCAATGAAGGCCCTGAATAATTTCAATCCGAAAGACACTGCGATCGTGGAAGATAAATTCAAAACAGTTATTGCCGCTGAACCGGTGGCAGATTCCACCGCGTCTATCAGACTCGTTTATAACGACAATGATGAGATCAAATACCAATCGAGCAGTAAAAACAATCAGTTTGCTGTTTTTAGCGAAATATTTTATGACCGCGGGTGGAAAGCAACCATAGACGGCCAAGAAACACCAATCATACAAACCAATTATGCTTTGCGAGGGCTGGCTATACCGGCAGGCAATCATACCATCCTGTTTGAATTCAGGCCTGCCTCTTACTATAATAGCCTTAAAGCTGCGGTTGGAGCGTCAGCATTCGTCTGGTTATTATTAATAGGTGCATTGTCCACCGCATTTCGCAAGATACCTAAAGAGGAATGAGCGCCTTATCTTTGACGGCTACTATGAATAGTACTTCTTTAACAATATCGGTAATCATCTGCACCTATAATCGTGCATCTTACATTGTGGATGCGATGGAAAGCCTTTACCAGCAAACGCTGAGTAAAGAAAAATATGAAGTGATCATTGTTAATAATAACTCTACAGATGATACAACATCCATCTGCCACCAATATATCAAAGAACATACAGATGCACATTTCTTTTTGCTGAACGAGTCACAGCAAGGAGCGTCCTTTGCACGTAATACAGGCGCTGTCATGGCAAGGTCTCCATTACTTTGCTTTATGGATGACGATGCAATTGCAAACAATGACTACCTTGAACGCATTGTACGATTCTTTGAAGATCATCCTGAGGCTGGCGGGCTTGGCGGGCGAATCATTCCCAAATACATTCCAACAGAGCCCGCCTGGATGAGCTATTATGTGTCTTCATTGGTTGGTAATTTTGACTATGCCCCGAAGCCCACAGTGTTCAGGCCCGGAAAATATCCTTTGGAATCCAATATGATCGTAAGGAAAATTGATTTTGAAGCTGTTGGAGGATTCAATACAGCGCTGCCCGGCGTTACCGGAACACACAGAATCGGTGGTGAGGGAAAAGAATTCTTTTTAAAACTGCAGGCACGCGGACACATGATCTACTACGATCCGGCTATTAAAGTACAGCATGTGATTGAAGTAAAAAAACTATCTCCTGAATACCTTTACCGCGTAGCAAGCGGTATTGGCCGAGGTGAACGTGTACGGACGAAAAAGATAAGTACAGGCGCATTCTATAAAAAGATCATTGAGTATTTTTTCAAATTAGGGGCATCGGTAATATTGGGACTTAAATATACATTTCAGGGGAATCCTGTTAAAGCCTGGCCTGTTATCCGGTTTCGCATTGATGCATTAAAAGGACTCCTGGGTCATTAATTAATTATCATAATACACATTATCATACTTATGAGCTTGCTATATACACTTGAAAAAAAAATAAGAGGCACATTAGAAAAATGGTTCCATATCCGTTTCCCATATCCGTCTGAGACGGCCAAGGTGCGTAAATGGGTATTGCCCTACTGCAATGGGAAAGGCTGTGATGTTGGCTTTGGTGGTGACAAAATCAAAAAGGAAAATTGTGACGGGATTGACCTTGAACAACCGTATACGTATACTGGCAGGGACAAAGTAGATATTAGTTGTGATGTAATAAACAACGAGATCCCTGTTCCCGATAATACTTATGACTACGTGTACACCAGTCACCTCATTGAAGATTTCACTGATACTACTAATGCACTCAGGAAATTCATCCGCATCCTGAAAAATGATGCCAACCTCATACTTGTATTTCCTGATCAGCCCAAATATGAACAATATTGCAAAAAGATGAGTGTAACAATGAATCCCTATCATGTTCATGCAGACATGGGATACCAGTTTATGTTAGCACGCCTCAGCGAAGTGCCGGATGTTTCTTACGAAGAATTATTCAGCAGTGACTGCGAGATTGACTATAATGTTGTGATGGTATTGAAAGTGACCAAACACGTCTAATCATTGGCAATTCCCATGTATAAAAATGATTAAAAAACCATGTTTAAATTTGCAGGCTACTCAATTTAACGCCCAGTGGTTTCAACCATTTATTGACTGTTTTCATGATACCGGTAGAGCGTTTAACTGTTTTTGCAAAAGCACAGGTTAATACCATATATTTTGAGTACCCATTCTTTTCTGTTTCGCTTCTATAAGTAGCTAATAGTTGTTTAAGGATCGGAAGTCGGCCCAGTTCAAACCTGGTCTGATGTCTGGACAAATTTTCAGGTTGGTCAAGCTTATACCCGCTGATATGCAGGAATAAAAGCGGATCACTTTCGTTAACAAGAATTTTGTTGTCTACAAAGCTTAAACTCCTTTCATGAAGGTTCCAATAAGCCACGTTAGCTCCTCTGTGATCAAATATCCCTACTCTCTTAAAGAAGAGCGGCACAAGGTTCAACCAAATCTGGTCAACTGCCATTCCTTCTGCAAAATTGTAATAACATTCTGCCTGCATATGAAAGGCCCACCATTGAAGGAACTGATCAACAGTTTCACTTTTTCTGAACCCGATAAATCCGGCATTATAAATACCCGAACGAAGTACGTCTCTTTCCAATGGTAATTTCTCACTATCGGGCATTGGTGTCATAAAATGCGGGGTTATCAGGATATCGTTTTGAAATAAGGCTTCTTCAACGGCAGTCAGGTCATGAAGAACCCACATATCAGAATCCAGGTAAACAAGGATATCCGGGTAATATTTTTTAAAAATATACTGGGCCATGAATGGTTTCATTGCACAGTTCAATTCAATAATTGTATACTGCGCGGCCATTGCCTCGAAATACGGCACTTCAATCATATCCACTTCAACCAACAAATATGGCAAGAATTCAGCCACATCAAATCTTCCATTAACCTTATCAACCAGTCCTATTATTACTTTGTAGCCGGTATTATGCTGCATAAAAGAATCTGCCATTGTCTTACAATGCGCCAGGTGATTAGCAGAGCAAACAGTATATAATATCTTATTCATTTAGATTTTTCAGCAACAATAATAGTATTCAAATACATTTTGTCCGATTTTGGCCAAAGTGGCTCAATCAGAAGAAACAAGTAATTCAATACAGGCACTACACATTGTCGTATAATTTTCTTGAAAAGCTTACTCCTGGATAACAATGGCACCCGATGTATCCAGGAATCATTCAGATAGAGAATAAAAAGCTGATGCAGCGTTTGGATGAAGTGGCCGCTTTTATCTGTAACCAATATGTCAAAACCGTTCTTTTCCAGCATGTCTTTTAATGCAAATCTCGTATAGCGTGCGTAGTCTATGGGGATTTCGTGTTCTTCCCAGGCAAAGGGACAGGTGATCAGCAATTTGCCTCCTCTCTTCAATACCCGGCTGATTTCCGGCAATATTTCAGGTAAGGCAAACACATGCTCAAATACTTCACTGCTGAACAGCGAATCGAAGCTCTCATTTTCGAAAGGAATCTTTTTACCGTCATAATACACGTCTATCTGCTCCTCGTTATGGCTGTGCCCTTCACTATTGTAATCTAGGCCTATATATTCGGATACATTGGTAAATAATGATTGATACGGCTTGGCCCCGCAACCAAAATCAAGCAGCCGCCCATGTAATTGTGCACTGTAAAGACTAATTTTGCTAAACAGACCTTTACGGATAAAATATAAAGGGTGTGAAACCGGTGGATTAAATTCTTTCGGCACCATAAGCTTGGCTATACTAAAGGCTTTGCCTGTGCAAGATAAAGCGTTTTGCTAATATTGAGCTACTCAGAGAGAATTTTATAGGATATAGCGAAATGCGCAACCCAATAGCGTTGCGGTCTAACAATAGATTTAAAGATAACAAACAAAATATTTTAACCAATACAAAACATGAAGATCAAACCCATCCGTTTTATTAAAAACCTACTTAAACATACCACCACCGCTCCCCTTTATCCCCCCGATTTTGAAGATTTTCATATTGGGATTATTGAAAAAGTACGGCCATATAGCATGACCAGTAATGAAAGACTGTATGCTTTGATTGAGGCTGTAAAATATGTTGTACAGCATAATATACCCGGAGACTTGGTAGAGTGTGGGGTATGGAAAGGCGGCAGCATGATGGCTGTTGCGGAAACACTGCTTAAACTTGGCGTATCAGACAGGAAGCTTTACCTGTATGATACCTTTGCCGGCATGACTGCACCTACAGATGAAGATAAAGACATGGAAGAACAATCGGCTTCTGAATTATTGATTAAAGACGCTAATCACAAAAAGGAAAGCGTAGTATGGGCTTTTGCTACCATTGATGAGGTTAAAAACAATATTTCAACTATTAACTATCCTTCTGCAAATATTCATTTCGTCAAGGGTGATGTTTTAAAAACGATCCCCGCTACAATGCCCGGACAAATCGCATTGCTGCGGCTTGACACCGATTGGTATGAAAGTACCAGGCATGAGATGGAGCACTTGTACCCTAAACTTTGCAGTAAAGGCGTTTTAATCATCGATGATTATGGTTTCTGGAAAGGATCACGCAAAGCCGTAGATGAATATATATCCAATCATAAAATACCATTACTTTTAAACAGGATTGATGATACGGGAAGGACAGCATTAAAGTTTTGATAAACTACAAAACTAACCTGGTTGTTCAAATAACACAGTAATCTACTGCTATGAACCGATTGAAGGGATGGATTTATGACATAGTGCTTTGGTTGGCCTGTATGGGAACAAGAAACCCGCCTGCGCGCCATCAGGCTGACTTACCGGCCGGCCGGCTTCTTATCGTTAGGGTAGACGAGATCGGTGACTATATGCTTTGGCGAAATTTCCTGGCAGAAATAACTGCTGCCCAAAGATTCAGCAGACAAGAGATTCATTTTTGTGGAAACAAAAGTTGGAAAAATCTATTTGATACATTCGATAATTCTTTTGTTGCCGAAACAATATGGCTGGAAAAAGTGCAGTTCAAAAAAAGTATGCACTATCGCTACTGCTTTCTGAAACACATCTACCGGAAAGGTTATACTACCGTGATCAATCCTACTTTTTCAAGAGATAAAAGAAACGACGATGCCATTGTAAAATCGGCTTGTGCCCTGCAAAGGATCGGTATGGCAAGTAATCTTGAAAGTGTTAAACCATACGAAAAGGGGTATGACCGGCATCTGTATACAGAACTTTTCGACTATAAAGACAAACCTATCTTTGAATTCTACAGGAATAAATTATTCTCCGAATTTGTTACAGGACAGGCTTCATCGGTCAAAGACACCCGGATAATATCGTTACCAGAATACAAAGCCACGCTTCCCGAAAACTATTTTGTAGTCTTCCCTGGCTCGCGAAGTAAGGCACGCATCTGGCCCGTCGCTAATTTTATTGCTGTAAGCAATTATCTGTATGAACAACGTGGTTATACAACTGTTGTATGTGGTACAGGAAGTGATAGACCATACACCAGTGCTTTCTGCTCCCAGTATCAGTACCCTTTTATTGATCTTACAGGCAAAACCTCATTAATAGAAATGCTCAGCATATTAAAAGGTTCACATTGCCTTTTATCAGTGGATACAGGTTCAGTTCACCTTGCAGCAGCTGTCGGTTGTACGGTTTTTGGCATCTTCAACGGCTCACAATACAAGCGTTTCGCCCCTTACCCTTCAGAAATGGCTCCTGGTTTCTTTCCTATCTATCCCGATATAGTAGAGACAGATTTGCAACACCCTGAATTGATCAGGCAGAAATATGAGTTTGTAATAGATATCCCGTACAGTACCGTTACAGCAGAAAAAGTTATTGCTGTTATCGGGAATAATGTTAGCTGAAAATAAAAATTTTGGACAACTAATAAATTATTATGCATTTTCCAATCCCACCTTCTTTTTGATACGGTACAACCATTTACCAATGGTTGTTTGCAGCAACAGGTGTAATATCTTTAAACGGAATTGCCAAAGCCTGCATTTCAATGAATATCCAAAATGAGATTCGTATACCTTGATATTTTCCTTAAGCGAATCAAGGTATTTGGTGGAGCTGATACCAGTATCATCAAAAACAGCAATCGCTTTATCAATGTACTGGTAAGGTTCATTTGCGATACGGCACATCATATCATAATCCATGGCAATTTTGTACTCACTGCTAAACAATCCTATCCTGCCATATACTGCTTTTTTCACAAACCAAGTAGGATGCGAGACACTACGCATACCACGGTATATTTTTTTTTTATCGAATGGTTTGCCTACCACCACTGGCAATCCGCCACGCACCAACTGAATATTGCCACTTATCCATTGCACAGCAGGATGAGTAGCAAAAAATTGACCAACAACAGCCAGCACATCGGTATCAGCATATCTGTCCCCAGCATGCAACAAATGAGTCGTCTCACAAGCGGCTTTTTCTATCCCTTTATTAAAAGCATCGGCAATTCCCCTGTCGTTTTCATTGATCCATTTTCTATACGAAGGCTGAGGTGTATCTAGCAACCAGTTTTCAATATCAGGGGTAGTAGATCCGTTAATAATCCAGTGCTCAGCCGGATGCACAGACTGTGCATCTACAGAAGCGCAGGTGAGTTTGACATCTTCAAAATTATTAAAACAGATCGTTATGACAGAAAGGCTGAACATGTATAATATTTAGCGATTATTATTTAGAAGTACGTTGCAGCCATGATTCATAAATCTCTGTAAAAGTTATTTTAAGATCTTTGGTAATGGACCATCGGGGGTAGTGCAGCTGCATCTTGGATAGATCTGATATATAGCACATATGATCCCCCTTGCGGTTTTGGTCAACATATTCATAGATCATTTCTTTGCCGGAGATAGATGAGATCAATTCAAAAGCTTCTAAAATTGAGATAGAGTTAGCTCTTCCTCCACCTATGTTGTAGACTTCAGCAATACGTGGCGCATTAAGAAATTCATTGATAAAACAGGTGACATCATACGCATGAATATTATCCCGCACCTGTTTCCCTTTATACCCAAAAACATTATACTTGATCCCTTCCAAATTACATTTTATCAGGTAGCTCAAGAAGCCATGTAATTCAACCCCGCTATGATTGGGACCAGTAAGACAGCCGCCCCGCAAACAACAGGTAGGCATTCCAAAATACCTTCCATACTCCTGGACCATGACATCAGCTGCCACTTTAGAAGCACCAAAAAGGGAATGTTTAGATTGATCAATAGTAAATGTTTCTTTAATCCCATTCTGGTATATAACATCTCCATAATCATACCTGGTTTCCAGCTCCACTAAATTTAGTTCATTAGGAGCATCTCCATATACTTTATTGGTAGACAGATGTACAAAAGGGGTTTCAGGGTTTGTTTGCCGATTGGCTTCCAGCAGATTCATTGTACCAACCGCATTTACGTCAAAATCATCAAATGGTCTGCTGGCGGCCAGATCGTGACTAGGCTGTGCAGCTGTATGCACAATTGCGTCTGCTTTTTGATCTTTAATAAAAGAAAGCACGCTTTGCCTGTCCCGTATATCAATATGGCAAGAAGTGAAATTTTTAAATCGTTCAGAAAGTCTCTGCAGGTTCCAGGTAGTATCTCCTTTCTCGCCAAAAAAATCGGCACGCATGTTATTATCTATTCCAGCTACCTGCCATCCATTTCGGGCAAAAAAAGAAACCACTTCACTGCCAATCAATCCGCCCGCACCCGTCACGACTATTTTTTTCATACAACCAGGCTTAAAATAAAATGTGGGTAAAAATATTGATTATTCTATATTCAGCAAGGAATTCATCCCATTGCAAGTTTCTCCAGAAACAATGCCATCCCTTTCCGTTTCTCATCATCCAGCAGGTAGCTGATATTTTTTGTATAATAAGTCTTCATATCGTATACCTGGTCATCAATTTCTGACACTATTTCATCAATATGCTTAAGTCCAAATCCATTGGCGCGATTAAAAGCATCTCCAAAATCTTCCCCAAGTGATTTATTGGCCACCCAGGCCGCAAAAACAAAAGGCAGACCAGTATGTTTTTTCCATGCCAGGCCAAGGTCATAGATATAAGGTGATATTTTCCGTTGCGCCAATGCCCTGTCGCCAATAACGACCCCAGCTGTTGTCCCGCTGATATGATACCTGAAATCTTCCCGGGCATCTTCCAGGATCACCTCCTTTTTCCAGTATTCTTTCAGGAGCATACGCGCCAGGTTCACTGAAGTCCGGCTTTGGTAATCAAGCAATACAGTGGTTATTTCCTCCATGGGTACTTCACTGAAAATAGCTACAGAAGCTACCTCATCATTCGTTCCAATGCAATAATCCGTTACAATATTGGCTACTTCCATTCGGGGTATAATGGCTACAGGAACAAGTCCTACATCAATCTCATCGTTTAGTAGCATTCCGGCTATCCGGGCCGGATATGCTTCAATTAGCTCAATCCTTTCCATCAACCCCGAACGCCTCACTCCGTACAATAATGGCCTCGTATTCAGATAACTTACCGCCCCAACGCGTATTCTCTTGTCCAATTCGGTTACTTTTGCATGCAAAGAAAGCCAATTCGTAATAAACTGATGACTAATTGTGCATTATTATTCCCAATAACCAATTGCTAATTATTAATAAAAACAATGGAACTGCTCCCTCTTACCGCCATTTCCCCTATCGACGGTCGTTACCGTAAACAGGTGAACCATTTAGATGAATATTTTTCAGAATATGCACTGATTAAATACCGGGTACTCGTAGAGATAGAATATTTCTTCTTCCTGGCCGATAAGAAGTTTTTTAAACTGCCGGCGAAAGCAAGGCTGCAATTAAAAAAAGGGGTTGCCGACTTCAGTATTGATGATGCCCAACAGATCAAACAGATTGAATCCATTACCAATCACGACGTCAAAGCTGTGGAGTATTTTCTTAAAGAACAATTAGATAAAGCGGGTATTCCACAACTCAAGGAGTGGATCCATTTTGGTCTCACATCGCAGGACATCAACAATACTTCCATCCCATTGAGCTGGAAACATTGCATGGAGCATGAATACCTCCCATCCATCATCAACCTGCAAAATAACTTATACCAATTGGCTGCACAATGGAAAGACATTCCGCTCTTAGCCCGTACACATGGCCAGCCTGCATCGCCTACCCGTTTGGGCAAGGAGATCATGGTATTTGTTGAGCGAATCAATAACCAGGTGGAACTGTTTTCAGGAATTCCTTATGCTGCAAAATTTGGTGGCGCCACCGGCAATTTTAACGCACACCATATTGCCTTTCCCAAAAGGAACTGGATACTGCTGGGAAATGAATTTGTCGAAAATGTATTAGGACTTCAACGCATGCAGTTCACAGCCCAGATTGAACATTATGACAGCCTTGCTGCACATTTTGATGCCATCAAACGCATCAACAACATCCTGATCGATCTATGCCGCGATATCTGGACATACATTAGTATGGATTACTTCAAACAGAAAACAAAGAAAGGCGAAGTAGGGTCTTCAGCCATGCCGCATAAAGTGAACCCTATTGATTTTGAGAATGCAGAAGGGAACCTGGGTGTAGCAAATGCTTTGCTCGAGCACCTTTCTGCCAAGCTCCCCATCAGCCGTCTGCAACGTGACCTGACAGATTCTACCGTCCTGAGGAATTTAGGTGTCCCTATCGCCCATATCGTCATCGCCTTAAAATCGATAGAAAAGGGCCTTGCCAAGCTGGTACTGAATGAAGCTAAACTGAAAGAAGACCTTGAGAACAATTGGGCAGTGGTAGCCGAAGCCATTCAAACCATCCTGCGTCGCGAAAATTACCCCAACCCTTATGAGGCATTAAAAGACCTGACACGCGGTAATAACAAAATAGACAAGAAAGCTATGCATGATTTTATTGGCTCATTAAAAGTCAGTGCGATGGTGAAAAAAGAGCTAAAATCAATCACACCATCCAATTATACAGGAATCAACCCAGAGTATTAATTAATCTTCATAACTAGTTCAGATTCAAAACACTAAATCTCTTAACGCCATGACAGGCAGGTTTGTCCATTGCCATGCGCCCCATCCTAAGATTTTCCTAAAACTAACTGTGTGCTGTTAAATTATCATTATCATTCCTCATATTTGTATAGATAGAAATCTACGCTAATGATGCATCGTGGGATCGTTTTAAGTATTGTGGCAGCGCCACTGTTCTTCTTTTGCAGCCAGGCGCAAAATGCGCCAAAAGGGTGGCATTTACTGGACCATGCGCAGGACTCCTTTTATGGTATCAGCCTTAATAAAGCTTACACACTCCTTAAAGAAAAAAATCGGGTTTCCCAACCTGTAATTGTTGCTGTGCTTGACTCAGGTGTGGACACCACCCATGAGGATCTGAAAAACATTTTATGGCATAACCCAAAAGAAATTCCGGGTAACGGGATAGATGATGATGGCAATGGCTATGTGGACGATGTGTATGGGTGGAATTTCCTGGGTGGGAAGGATGGCCGCAACGTCAAACGGGCACCCGATGAAAGATCCCGTGTATTTCACCGCTGGAAAAACAAATTTGAAGGGAAGCCCGATACTTCAGTTTTATCTTCCCTTGATAAATACGAATACCGCACCTGGGCGAAAGCTGTTAATGAACTTAACTTTTCACCGGATGAGCAGATGGAACTCATGATACTGGAAATGGCCTGCAAAGCACTTAAGCGGCATGACAAAGTATTACGTCATGAAATGGGATGTGAAGAATACACCTGCGATAAGCTGGAAAAATTTGAACCCCTTTCAAAGATTGGCAAAGAAGCTAAACTGGCTTATCTCACAGGTATGAAAATGATAGGCATTCCGGATGATGAAAAATCAACTGAAAGCAATATCAGTATCTTATCGCAATTAGAAGAATACGTAGAAGGAAAGAGAGCCGCTTTTGATGCAAAAGAAACAGCGCCTCATGATTACAGGGCTGATATTGTACAGGATAATTACAACAACCTTGCCGACCGTTTCTACGGCAACAATGACGTTATGGGCCCTACGCCCATGCATGGTACACATGTTTGCGGACTCATCGGGGCGCAACGCAATAATAACATCGGTATTGATGGCGTTGCAGACAATGTCAAAATCATGATGGTACGGGTAGTGCCGGACGGAGATGAATACGATAAGGATGTGGCGCTTGCCATTCGTTATGCAGTTGACAACGGCGCCAAAGTGATTAATATGAGCTTCGGCAAATATTTTTCTCCCGAAAAAATGTGGGTTGACAGCGCTGTGAAATATGCTGAAATGAAAGACGTGCTGATTGTACATTCTTCCGGTAATGAAGGTTACGATTTAGATCAGACAGAGGGTTTTCCAAATCCATGGCTCAGGCAGTGGAACAGCACAGCCAGAAACTTTATAACCGTAGGTGCCAGCAGTGATCCAAAGATCAATGGCAGCATTACCACCACATTCAGTAATTATGGTAAAGAACATGTTGATGTATACGCGCCTGGTGTGAAAATGTATTCAACACTCCCGGGTACACATTCGTATGGTAATCAGCAGGGAACCAGCATGTCCGCACCTGTCGTTTCCGGGCTTGCCGCCCTTATCCGTTCTTATTACCCTGAATTCACTGCAGTACAAGTAAAAAGAATTATAGAGCAATCAGTATTGGTTCCACCGGTAAGAGAAGTGAGCCTGAAACCAGGTGCGAAAGCAGATCCTGTACCATTCAGCAACCTGTCTAGATCCGGGGGCATTGTAAACGCATACAATGCCGTTCAGGTCGCCGAACAATTTAAAGCTATAGCCGACACAGCCAAAGAAAAAGAAACTACCAGGAGTAGTGACCTTAAGAGAACCACCACCAAAGCCAACAGATAATGCCCAGACCTCATATTGCTGATTATGCTCCTTATTTTGAGAAATATATTACTAAAGTAGCAGCAACCGACGCTAAAGAACTCATTGACAAATATGCACAGCCGCTTCGGTTATTCTACACTGATCTTCCTGCATCAAAAGCAGATTATAAGTACGCTGCTGGCAAATGGACATTGAAAGATTTACTGCAACATATAATAGATACAGAAAGAATTATGGCATACAGGTTATTACGTATAGCCAGGAATGACAGCACTCCGAATCCTTCTTTTGATGAGAACAGCTTTGCTCTAAATGCAGGCGCCGCCAGGAGAAGCTTCGATTCCATTAAGGAAGAATTTATTACCGTGCGAAAAGCAACTGACCTGCTATTACAATCATTGACAGAAGAACAGCTTTCCTTTGCAGGCATGTCAGGCAATCATAGAACCACCGCCAATGCAATAGCCTTTATTCTCTTTGGGCATTTGTTGCATCATAAACAGATAGTGGAAGAAAAATACTTGTAATTTTATTAGAACAAATAATAAATGCCCCGTCACTCAATGGCGGGGCATTTCTCATGTTGCATCTATAAGCGGAACCACAAAACTACTTTGCAGCAAACAGGTGCACAGCTACCTGAACATCTTTTGCAACCATACCAAGACCATAATTGATACCTAATAAAGTCCTGTCAAGGCTGAAGAAAGCTTCGCCAAAGAATCCTTTTTCATCTGCATTACGGATGTTAACCTGGAATTTAAATGGAATACTCACTCCTTTTACAGAAAGGGTGCCTGAAATATCAGCGGTGTTATCGCTTGTATAATTTACGCCGGTAATCTCATACGCGGCTTCAGCAAATTTAGCCACGTCGAAAAAATCAGGCGATTTCAGGTGACCAGTCAATTTATCACCTCCCGCATCTGTTGCTTTCAGACCGGCAAGATCAATAACAAACTTACCACCTTTTAATTTTCCATCTTCCAGCTGAATCTGTCCGCTTTTAACAGGGATGATGCCTGTATGGAAGTCTGTTTTTTTAGCCCCAATCCAATCGATACGGCTTTTCTCGGTATTAACATTATACGTTACCGCATCTTTCTTAGTAGTACCTGGAACGAAAGAATAGATACTTGTTAATAAGGCCATACCGGCCAACACAAAAAACGCTTTTTTCATATACTTTTATTTTACGGTTTAGTTTAAGCGAATATAGAGAGAAAGCAAAATAAAATAATTAATGTTGTAACAACAAATAATTTTATACCCCATTCGAATCACTGATTCACTTATCTTCGCGAAAATTTTTTAACGTATGAACCTTCATGAATACCAGGCCAAGGAATTACTGAAAAAATACAATGTACCTGTACAGGAAGGCATTGCGGTTGATACAGTAATGGCAGCAGAAGAAGCTTATCGCCAGATCAAAACCCAGACCGGCAACAATTTCGCAGTCGTAAAGGCCCAGATACATGCCGGCGGTCGTGGTAAAGGTAAGATTGAAGGTAAAGAACAACGTGGTGTGGCTGTTGCTAAAAGTGCTGAAGATGTGACCACTATTGCCAGGAATATATTAGGCGGCACTTTAGTGACCATTCAAACCGGCCCTGCAGGTAAAAAAGTGAGCAAAATACTGGTAGCACAAGATGTCTACTACCCGGGGCCAAATCCCGTAAAAGAATTTTACCTGTCCATTCTCCTCGATCGTGCCAAAGGTAAAAATGTAATCATGTACAGTACTGAAGGCGGTATGGATATTGAGGAAGTTGCGCACCATACCCCTGATAAAATATTCAAAGAATGGGTGCACCCCGGCGGCGGCCTACAAGGCTTCCAGGCAAGGAAAATCGCATTCAACCTTGGGCTGAGTGGGGAAGCTTTTAAAAACTGTGTAAAGTTTGTAACCAACCTGTACAATGCTTATGTTGGATTGGATTGTGGCATGCTTGAAATCAACCCATTGTTCAAAACCAGCGACGAGAAAATCATTGCGGTGGATTGTAAAATGAATATCGATGATAATGCACTGATGCGTCATCCTGATACTGCTGCCCTGAGAGATATTACCGAAGAAGACCCAACGGAAGTGGAAGCCGGTCAATATAACCTGAACTTTGTAAAATTAGATGGAAATGTTGGCTGTATGGTCAACGGGGCCGGCCTGGCCATGGCTACCATGGACATGATCAAACTGAGCGGTGGTGAACCAGCCAATTTCTTAGACGTTGGCGGTACTGCCAATGCACAAACGGTTGAAGCCGGGTTCCGTATCATCATGAAAGATCCGAATGTAAAAGCCATCCTCATCAATATCTTTGGTGGTATCGTTCGTTGTGACCGTGTAGCTGCCGGTGTTATTGAAGCTTACAATAAATTAGGCAATATCAATATCCCCATTATTGTGCGTTTACAGGGTACCAATGCCGTGGAAGCTAAAAAGCTAATTGATGAAAGCGGATTGAAAGTACAGTCTGCCATTCAATTGAGTGAAGCTGCAGCTCTTGTAAAGCAGGCAGTTGCCTGATCTGACAAATAATATCCGAAGTAAAAAAAACGCTCATTTAAATGAGCGTTTTTTTATTTACGCCTCACGATCCACAATCCTTACCTCAATAACAGGGCTAACCGAATAGTGCAGCCCTGTTTTGATTTCAATGCATTCAAAACGCTTCCTGCGCTTGGGTCCTTTCCGGAATATCTTTCCATTGTCCATCTGGAACAGCGCCCCCTCAGCAATATCGGCCACATGTACATAACCTTCGCGTTGTAACGGGTTGTATTTCCGTAATACTAATAATAATTCCGTTTCCCCATTAGCAGTTGCTGACGGGCTGATAATCGATTTTTGCAGCGCTTGTTCAATATCAGATGGAAATACTTTTTGCCTTACAAAATCAACCAGTAAACGGCTGTAATGGGTTTTCCATTCCTGGCCATGAGGGTCTACCCTATTTTTATATTGCTCATACGTAAGCAGATGAGCCAGTTCGTGTAATAATGTGATCAGGAACTCATATTTGTTAAGGCTGCCGTTTACACTGATCCGGTGATTGCCCCAATGACCTGCATGGCGGTAATCGCCCAGTACTGATTTACGGTGCTTGGAAACAACCAGATGCACTTTGTACTGATGAATATACTCCACCACAAGATCAAATGTTCCATCTGGCAAAAAAGCTGCCAATGCATGCATAGGGTGCTCAGTTACCGGCATGCTTGTTTTTATTCGTCCGTAAAATAACCTTCACTTCCAACCAGGCATAGATGATATACAAACCCATCGCAATAAAAACCGAGTGCACATTCTTATTGGCCCCGGTTTTATAGATATAGATAACAACTGCTGCCCCCAACCCAAATAACTTCAACGCCATCGCCCCCATTACGCTGCGCACTATTGCATGCGGGTTGCTATGCTGAGAATATCTTAACTGCAACCAAAGGCTCATCACACTTACAAGAAACAACAACAGGTTAGCCCAGATGATTACAGCAGGGTCTGCTTTCAGGGTGGCTAATATAGATTGCAAAGCGATGACTAAGCCATTCACGATAATAAATACCCAAATAAACGGCAGTAATAATTTAATCTTTTCTTTTGTCATCATTCTTTTTTGAAGTATCGCGAATCACTTTGATCAGCATGGCAGCCAATACCAGCAAAGGTAACAGCCAAATGGCCAAAGGCTTTTTAAAAGCCATTTTTTTATCTATCCACATCCCTCCATAAATAGCAATTCCCAGCCCAGCCAACAATTGCGAAGCCAGGCCCGCGTATTGTACCAGTAAGTCATTTCGCTTATCGGTCATCGGTATTTATTCGTTTGAGGTCTCCGTCTTTGGGATCACGGCAGGGATCGTATCCAATTGAGAAGGAGTAGTACCAGAAAGTACTTTTTTTATCCCATCAATATACTGTTCCTTATACCTGATGGCCTGTTCCAATGAATCTGTTCTGATTTTCAGCGCTTGTAATGCCGTTCTGCTTTCGCGGGTTCCATAACCAGGGATATAATATTTCAAAGGGGAGAAAGCAATAAGGGCAATAGTGAGGCCTACTAATAAAACAAAAGTAGTACTCAGTCCGATGTACACACTTAAGCGTGACAATCGGAAAGTGACCACTTCTTCATAAGTGTCATCGTTCATCACCACCAACCTATAGCTGTTGCGCAAACGCTTAAGGGTATTATTGTTTTCCGGATTGGCCATTGTGTTAAATCAGGTTAAAGGTAACAATCAATCTGATTTTCACCATCTTCAATTGGGAAATAACTGTATTTTTAAACAGATTTTATGTACCCTATCCGGCAATCCATACTTTACAGGATGAATATGCTACCCCAGGCATGTTATTTACTCCTTGTTTTCCTGTTGACTGTTTCTGTATTGAAGTCTCAACCCAATACCACCATTGATCTTGTCAAACCCAAGCAATACAGTAACCGCAGTCTGCCTGCGGAGAAAACAGGCGATAAAAAATTTACCCTTTCCAGGCGTATTTATCAGAATACCGTGACCCGTTTTAACTACTACTTCAATGCCAATAAACGGCTGAATGAAGTTATCGAGAGAGCAAGAGCGGCACATAAGGACGATTATACCCAGCTTCTTTCCTTCTATGATTACAGCCTGGATGTTACTTCAAAAGATGAAACAGATAGCATTATTTACAAATGTAATGCAGGTATTTTGCTGCACGACCTGCGGAGCGACTGGGTTGATAACCTTTACATGCTGATGGGTCAGGCATATTTATTAAGAAAAGACTTTGATTCTGCCACTGCCGTTTTCCAATACATCAACTATGCATTTGCCCCTAAGGATGACGGGTATGACCTTCCTCTCGGAAGCAATGCCAGCAATTCCAATGGCGTCTTTACCATCGCTACCGATGAAACAAGAAGCTTCTTAAAAAGGATCACAACAACATTGCCAAGTCGTAATGAAAGTTTTATCTGGCAATTACGTACTTACCTGGAACAGCACAAACCAGCAGAAGCAGCGGGACTATTGGAAATGCTCCGTACAGACCCTAAATTTCCTCAACGGTTACAAACTTCATTGCATGAGATGACTTCCTATTGGTTCTACCAACAGGAAGTATACGATAGTGCAGCCTATCACCTTACAAAAGCATTGACCAATAGCTTAAGTAAACAAACAATTGCCAGGTGGGAATACCTGGCTGCGCAACTTTACCAGCTGGCAGGGAAAGACAATGAAGCCATTCAGTTATTTGAACGGTCCATTCGACATACGACTGACCCCTTAATGGAAATATATGCCCGACTGAATATCGTTACAATTTCAAACGGCAGAAAAGATAATACTTTACAGGAAAACCTCACAGGACTGCTTAGAATGGCCAGGCGGGATAGATATGAAGCATACTGCGACATTATTTACTACGCTGCTGCCAAACTGGAATTGCAACAGAAGCATGAAGCAACGGCTGAACGGTTATTGTTAAGCAGTATCAAATTCAGCCATGATAATCCGGGTCAGAAACAACAAAGCTTTTTATTACTGGGCGACTTAAATTATGATCGTAAAGCTTATGCCGCTGCTTACCGGTACTATGACAGTGTAGAAGCCTCGCTGCTCCGGCAAGGCGAACAGGAAAGAATAACTGCCAGAAAACCTGCGCTGCAAATCATCACAGAAAATGAAATAACGATCCACCGGGAAGACAGTTTACAAAAACTGGCGCTTTTACCCCCCGCAGAAAGAAACGCCGCCGCTAAAAAAGCGCTTCGCCAATTGCGTAAGGAAAAAGGACTAAAAGATGCTGACGCCGACTCTCCATCCGGAAGTGACAATCTCCCTACTACACCATCCCTCTCTGACCTTTTCAATAACAGTAGCGCTGATTTTTATTTCCTGAATGCTTCATTAAAAGCCAGAGGAGCAGGTGAATTTAAAAACAGGTGGGGAAACAGACCCAATACGGATAACTGGCGGAGACAAAGTGCGCTTGACCGCTCTTTTCCCAGTGAGACACAACAAGTAGCACGACAAAAAGTACAGCCTGAAAACAAATCGTTGACAGAAGCACCGTTCACACTAGAGGCTTTATTAGCTAATATACCGCTAACCTCAGCCCAACAGGACTTGTCCACCACAACTACCATTAAAGCCTTGCTTGGCAATGCAATTGCTTTTCAGCACCAATTGGAAGACTATCCCTCTGCCATAGGAATGTATGAAACCTTCCTGAAACGTTTTCCAGAAAGCGCTGAAGTGGAAAAAGCACTGTTTAACCTTTCCATTTGCTACCAGAAAACTGATGCATTTGCAAAAGCGGATTCCGTTAGACATGTACTGAATACCCTCTACAGAAACGGTCAATATACTGCGCAACTGCGTAAGGCGCAACCGGGTAATCAGGCAGAGGCCGCATCACGGCAATACGAAACCATCTACCGCCTTTTTATTGAAGGTCAATTTGATGCCGCACGTAATGCCAAACTTGCTGCTGATAAACAGTTTGGCAAATCGTACTGGACGCCACAATTGCTATACATTGAATCTGTATGGTATATTAAACAGCGTCAGGATAGCCTTGCAATTGACCGCCTCCAGGAAATCATCTCCCTATTTGGCAAATCAGCCATGGCAGTGCGTGCTGCCGCCATGATAGATGTGCTGAAAAGAAGGACGGAAATAGAAAGCTACCTTACCAACCTCAACATACAACGTAAAGAGGACGTAGTAACACGGGGAATTGACTTGAATGCACCCGTTACCGCTGCTACAACTGTCAAAAAGCAGGATACGCTTACCGTAACAGCAGCACCAAAAGAAATCCAGGCACAAGCCCCTCCTACCGATAAAAAGACAGCTGTCATCAGTAATGAGGTATATACTTTTACCCCAACTGACACGCATTATGTAATGATCATTATGGATAAAGTGGATCCTGTTTTTGTCAGCGAAAGCCGCAATGCCTTTACGCGTTTTAACAGGGAAAGATATACAAGTCAACAAATTAACAGTACGAATATTGCCTTGAACAAGGAGCTGAATTTATTACTTATAGGGCCTTTTGCCAACGCCGGAACTGCTGTTTCTTATATTGAGGCTGCACGCCCGCTTGCCAAAACGCAAATTGTACCCTGGTTGCCGCTTGATAAATACAGTTTTACCATTATCAGTCCCGCTAACCTGTCCATCCTCCAAAACAATAAAGACATGGCAGGCTTCCGTACCTTCATGCAAAAAATACTTCCTGATTAATTTTAACGCACAGATAGGAATCTTTACCAAACTCTTATTTAGTTTTACATACCATTGTTATCGAATTTTAGACCCATTTAGTATATGTCAAGACCAGTCAGAATATTTTGGCGCATTTTTTTCTGGGGCTTTGGAGCCTTTATTATTTTACTGTTCATCATTAACTGGGGGTGGCTGGGCGCCATGCCTGACCTTGAAGATATAGAGAACCCCACTGCTTCATTAGCCAGTCAGGTCTATGCACAGGATGGAACACCGATGGGTAAGTATTATATCGAAGACAGGGTTAATGCAGACTACAAAGACATCAGTAAGCATGTCATTGATGCACTGGTAGCTACGGAGGACAAACGGTTTTATGAGCATAGCGGTATAGATTCCCGTTCATTGGGAAGAGCATTGATCCATTTCGGGGGTGAAGGGGGGGCTAGTACCATCAGTATGCAAACCGCTAAAAATCTTTTTACCAATAATTGGGATACACGGAATATCTTTTTGCGTATACTGCAAAAAATAAAGGAATCCATCATTGCAGTTAAGCTGGAAAGACATTTTACCAAGGAAGAAATTGCTACTTTATACCTGAATACAGTTGCCTATGGTGATAATGTATATGGCATCAGGAACGCCTCGAGGACTTTTTTCCAGAAAGAGCCCGATCGGTTAAGTGTAGAAGAATCTGCCGTATTGGTGGGTATGGTCAACGGTCCCTCGCTTTATAATCCACGTCGCAATCCCAAACAGGCATTAGACAGAAGAAATCTTGTATTAAACCGCATGGTTAGCAGTCAATACCTCAGTGAAGCCGAAGCTACTGCATTAAAGATGAAACCGATCGAATTAAACTACAAGAAATTAGATGAGAATAATGGCCTTGGCCCTTATTTCCGGATGGTACTGGGAGAAGACATGAAAAAATGGTGCAAAGAGCATAAAAAAAATAACGGGGACAACTATAATCTTTATAGGGACGGGTTGAAGATCTATACTACTATCAACCCGCGCATGCAACTGTATGCTGAAGAAGCAGTGGCCAGGAATATGGGCTATATGCAGAAACTGCTGAACACCCAGGAAAATATTAAAAAAGGTACTGTATGGAAAGGTTATGAGAATGTACTGGAAGCCAGTATGAAACAAAGCGACCGCTGGCGTAACCTGAAAAAAGACGGGATGGATGATGAAGACATTCGCAAAACATTCGATCAAAAAATACGAATGCACATTTTTGCCTGGAATAATACACGTGGAAAGGACACGGTAATGACCCCATATGATTCCATCAAATACCACCGCCAGATGTTACAGGCCGGTTTTATGGTTATGGAACCCATGAGCGGTGAAGTAAGGGCATGGGTAGGTGGCATTGATTTCAAAACCTTCAAATACGATCATGCTAACTTCAATACCCGGCGCCAGGTAGGCTCTACCATAAAACCGCTTTTGTACAGCCTTGCCATCGAAGAAGCAGGTTTTACACCCAATACAACCGTATATGACGAACAGCAGAGTTTTGGTCAATACGGACTGGTCCCTGCCACCAGTAAATCCTGCAAAGGAGGCGCAGTACCCATGGCCAACGCCCTCGCATTTTCGCGCAACTGTGCTTCAGCGTATATCATGAAGCAATTAGATAATGAAGGTAATAACGGCGCCAAACGTTTTGTTGATTTCTTAAAAAAATGCGACCTGAAAACCAAAATAGACCCCTACCCTTCAATCGCCCTGGGGGCCTGCGAAATTTCCTTGTATGAAATGATGCAGGCATATAGCATGTTCCCTGGCCGCGGCTTTAACGTAAAGCCTATGTATATTACCAGGATTGAGGATAGGAACGGCAATGTACTCGCCACATTCATTCCGCAACGCAAAGAAGTGATCAGCGATGTAACTGCGTATTCCATTATTAAAATGATGGAAGGGGTTATGTCAATCGGTACCGGAAGGGGCATCTGGCAATATGATATGCCCAACCTTGAAATGGCCGGGAAAACGGGTACTACCAACGACAACAGTGATGGCTGGTTCATGGGTTACACACCTCAATTGCTGGCAGGTGCCTGGGTAGGTTGCGATGATCGTTTCATTCACTTTAGCAGTGAGAGTACGATCGGTCAGGGAAGTCACGTTGCCATGCCAATATGGGCATACTTCTACAGTAAAGCTTCAAAAGACCCTAATTGCGGATTAGATACCAAGCTCTCATTCACAAAACCTGAAGTGATGAGTAATGACCTCATCATCGATTACATCAATGGCAATGCACCTGTATTGGGAGGAGAAGGAGAAGATATGGGCACGGGCAGTTCAAAAGACTATGAAGTGCCGAAAGACATTAAACCAGAGGATATAGCCCCGCCCGAATCACAAATAAAACTTGATGACAATAAGGTCAAACCGGTGACCAGGCCTGCCGAGAACAAAGACACAAAAAAGGCAGGCGACAAACCGGCAGCGCCACCCGCGTCTAATCCGCAGGATAAACCGAAAGCATTGATGCCTAAGAAACCCGGGGGAAGGTAATAGTATCTCTCCTTAATGCAGGTTTAGCGTGAACTGGTGAAACAGGTTGCTCTGATAAAAGCCGGTGGCGTAACGGATATTTATCTTTTTTAGCAGTATTCCTGTACCGAGGCTGAAACCATTGAATCCACTTGTCAGGTTGTAAGCATTCAGGTCCTGGCGGCGCAAAAAATTGTATCCTGCAGTTAACTCTACCTTCTCACCCAAAAACAGTTGTGTGGAAAGTACCAGGTGTGAAAACATTTTTTGCAGGGTAGTATTGTTTTTATAATTATAATCCCCTTCCGATGCCCGGAAACTGGTGTCGTTATAATAAATATTGAACCTGTGAAGATGATGCGCAGTAAGCGAAAATTGTATAGGTGCATTTTTCAACCGTTGGGTAATGCCTGCCTGCAGATCAAATGGCAGTTCTTCTTTGAAATTACTTCCGTCGTAAGTTTTTAGTTGCGTGCCCATGTTTTTTACAACGATACTTGCCTGGAATTCTTTATCAATGTCATAATAAGCAACACCGACGTCAAAAGCAAGTCCAGCAGAACGGAATTGTCCGTATGCAGAGTTAGCAAACTTCATTGTGAGGCCATACCACCATCTTTCATGGTATTGCCTGGATGCCATTACCTGTACTACATAATCCCGTGGCCTGAAACTACCCAATATATTACCCAAAGCATCGGCTTGCATTACCTCACCGTAGTTAAAATAATTCACGCCCATGCCGATATTTAACTTTGCCGACGATAAATGCCAGGCTGTGGTGAGGCTGTAATTTTTGATCCCTGCCAGAAAAGCATTAAAGGACAAGTCTAACTGTTGATGCATTCCATCTCTCAATAGCGCCGGGTTATGGAAGGTAATACCTGCGTTATTCCCGATGGCTGAGACATTTACCCCGCCCAGCGCAGAGAGCACTGCTGTATTGGATTGAGAAAGAAAATTGAAAACAGCGTTCCCCCCCAATGTCTGTGCAGGTAGCTTGATAGCCAGTACCAATAATATGATAAGCGTATAATGGCGCATGAAAATCAGTATACCAGGTCTTCATAAGCTGCCTGCAGCTCATTATAAGAATGCTGATCCCCCATTTTTTTAGCAGCTGCCATTCCTTTTTCATACCATTCAACGGCAAGTGCGGGTTCCTCCATTTTTTCCAGCAATTTAGCCAGGTGGTAATAAGACCCCACATAATCTGGCGAATCTGTCAGTATCGCTTCAAACAGCTCCCGCGCCTGCACATCCTGATCGATCTTTACATATTCCAAAGCCAGGGCATGCCGCAGGAAATTATCGGCAGGGTTGGCCGCTAAGAATTCATTGATTTTTGCGATACGATCCATTAAGTAAAAGTAAAGAAAAGTCAATAGTCCCTGGGTATGAACTATCCCCAATAAAACTTTTACATTTAAAATATAAAAGCTAAACCTTTGCCACGTTAAAAAGCTTACTATATTTGTAGATAGTTGCATAAACAACTATTATTTAATACGGCCAGCATTTAAAACCATATTTAGTTATGAAAATTTTAGTGTGTATAAGTAAGACGCCGGATACCACATCAAAAATTGCCTTTACGGATGGCAACACAAAATTTGATGAGTCTGGTGTGCAATGGATCATCAATCCGTATGACGAATGGTACGCATTGGTAAGGGCCATTGAATTAAAAGAAAAAGATGCTGCTGTTACGCTGCACCTGGTTACCGTAGGCAATGCCGATAGTGAGCCTATCATCCGGAAAGCATTGGCATTAGGCGGTGATGAAGCCATCCGCGTAAATGCAGACAGTAGTGACAGCTACTATATTGCAGCACAAATTGCCGAAATTGCAAGACAAGGGGCTTATGATCTTATTCTCACAGGTAAAGAAACCATTGATTATAATGGTTCATCTATCGGTGCGATGGTTGCTGAACTTGTAGGTGTCCCTTATCTATCACTTGCCACTCAATTCGATCTCAACGGAATCACAGCCAGTATTACACGTGAGATAGAGGGCGGCGAAGAAGTAGCAGAGGTCGCATTGCCGGTAGTAGTAAGTTGCCAGAAAGGCGTAGCCGAACAACGTATCCCCAATATGCGCGGTATTATGGCGGCTAGAACCAAACCTTTAAAAGTGGTAGCGCCTGCAGCAATAGAACCCCTCACCGATATTGTCAGTTATGAGCTCCCCCCGGCAAAATCAGGAGTTAAACTGGTGAGTCCGGATAATGTAGCGGAACTTGTTCGTCTGCTGCATGAAGAAGCCAAAGCAATTTAAGGGTCCATGACCCATAGTTTTTTATTATTAATCCCATCTGTGGCCGATCGGCCGTAGACGATAGACAAAAAAATTATTATGGTATTAATATTTGCAGATCAAACAGAAGGCCATATCAAAAAAGCTTCTTTCGAAGTATTGACATACGGCGCCAAACTGGCTGAACAACTGGGTACTACTGCAGAAGCCCTTGTATTAGGGACAGTTACTGACGACCTGGCGTCATTAGGTAAATACGGCGTAAAGAAAGTACACCATATAGCCAGCAAAATGCTTAACCATTTAGATGCGCAGTCTTACGCAAAAGTGATTGCAGAAGCAGCTATTTCTACAGGCGCAACAGTGGTAGTGTTTTCACATAATCAAACAGGTAAGGCAGTTTCAGGAAGAGTGGCTGTACGCCTGAAAGCAGGTATTGTTGCCGGTGCGTCTGCCCTCCCTGATACCTCGAATGGTTTTGTAGTACGCAAAACGGTATTCTCAGGCAAGGCTTTTGCCAATGTACGCATCAATTCTCCTGTTAAGGTCATTTCTTTAAACCCTAATAGCTACACAACTATAACAGGTGAAGGGACAGCCGAAATAAGCGTATTGAATATTGCAGTTGATGCACCTAAAGTAAAGATTACTGCTGTTAACAAAGTAACCGGCGAAGTGCCACTAACCGAAGCTGATATTGTAGTTAGTGGAGGACGTGGTTTGAAAGGGCCGGAGAACTGGGGTATATTGCTCGATCTGGCCAAAGAACTGGGTGCAGCTACCGCTTGCAGCCGCCCGGTTGGCGATGCCCACTGGAGGCCCCACCACGAGCATGTTGGGCAAACAGGTATACAGATTGCGCCCAATTTATATATTGCCCTCGGTATCTCTGGCGCCATCCAACACCTGGCAGGCGTGAACAGGAGTAAAGTAATCGTGGTGATAAATAAAGATCCGGAAGCTCCTTTCTTTAAAGCAGCGGATTATGGTATCATAGGCGATTTATTTGAAGTGGTTCCTAAACTGACAGAAGAAATAAGGAAGATGAAAGCCTCTTCCTGACCCAAAAAGACTGGCCTGTTGTATGGCATGGCCAGTCTCTTTTATAACCCTCCCAGCCTGCCTCCATCCACCGGCAGGTTAATCCCGTTAACATAGGCAGCGGCAGGAGTGCATAAAAAAGCAACGGCAGCGGCAAATTCTTCGGGTTCGCCTAACCGGCCCGCCGGTATCGAAGCTATTGCCTTTTCAAGGATGGCATCTGTTGAAGTATTGGCTTTAGAAGCCTGCTGGTTAAACAGGTAATCCAGACGGTTGGTACGTGTAAACCCAGGTAATACATTATTCACGGTAACCCCATACTGCCCGATTTCATTGGCCAGTGTTTTGGCCCAGTTGGCAACGGCAGCCCGGACTGTATTCGAAATCCCCAATTCATTGATCGGCTGCTTGATTGAAATAGACACAATATTGATAATCCTCCCGTAACCAGCTTGCTTCATGCCGGGAAAAACTGCCTGTACCAGAACATGACTTGTAATCAAATGAGCACGAAAAGCAGTTTCAAGATCGGCCGTATTGGTATCAATTAATGGCCCTGCAGCCGGTCCCCCGGAATTGTTCACAAGAATATGTATGATGTTACCCTTTGCCAGAAACCCATCAACCGCTTCCTTCACTTTTCCCGGAAACGAGGTATCAGCTACAATATATGCATGTTGTTGCCTCAATGAAATATCAAGAAACTGAACCGCTTGTTTCAGTTTCTCTTCATTCCTGGCCAATACAATTACGTTAGCACCCAACAATGCCAATTCTGTTGCTACAGCGGCGCCGAGCCCCTGCGACGCACCACAGACAAGTGCAGTTTTATTGGTAAGATCTAAGTTCATAAACGCGTATTTAACTGTTGCCAAGTTCAATGCTTCCCAACAGTTTGTTTACAATGCCCTGTAATCCTCTCTTACAGGAGTAAATACATCCAATAATTTACAATAGGTGATCGCTAATCCTGAATGTCTCATATTGGAAGAAATGACAAAAACAGTCCCAGGAAGCAACCTGAAAGGTTTTCCCTCAACCGTCAGCTCAAATTCTCCTTCCAGCACCTGTGTCACCTGTTCATGCGGATGCGAATGTTCGGGCAATGCAGCGCCGGCTTTCACATCAAAGAATGAAAAAGTCATGTTATCTGTATGGATGAACTTTGCTGAATAGCCGGGTATGATCTCTTTATATACGACGGAGGATAATTCGATGAGGGGCATAAATGAGCTATTTAGATTGCTTTAAACAAACCAACTGCAAATTAAGGATAAAGCAATTGCCCTGGGCTCGCTTCCGGCTGTCCATGCAAGCCCGGGAATGTCGAATTATCGGCTAAAAACTGAGGACTCTGGGTCATTGGCGATGGACAGTTAACCAAATTCAATTATTTTCGTGTCATCTATGAAGAAGATAGAACTGGAAATAGTAGCCCTGTCGCACAGCATTACCCAAACCCATTCGTATGCCGTGGTTTTGGGAGAAACCAATGGCATGCGTCGGTTACCCATTGTTATTGGCGGTTTTGAAGCACAGGCCATTGCTGTAGCGCTGGAACATATGCAACCCAGCCGCCCTTTGACGCATGACCTGATGAAGAATTTTATGAATGCTTTCAATGTAGAATTACAGGAAATCATCATCAGTGATCTCCAGGAAGGTATTTTTTATTCCAAATTAGTCTGTTACACCGAACATGATACAGTTGAAATAGATAGCCGTACCAGTGATGCCCTTGCCCTGGCTGTCCGATTCGGCTGTCCCATCTATACCTATGAACATATCCTGGAGAATGCAGGTATCTTAATGGAAGACAATCCCGAAAAAAAACCAAAAGGGGAAGCCGTAGGTGTTGAAGAAAGCCACAGAAGTACAGAAGACCTCAGCTCTATGAACCTTGAAGATTTGCAGAAATTATTGAATGAAGTACTTGAGCACGAAGATTATATCCGTGCCATCGCTATTAGAGATGAGATCAATAAAAGAAAATAATGGTGCTGTTTCCCAATTGTAAGATCAACCTGGGGCTTCATATTATCCGTAAACGGAAAGATGGATACCATGATCTGGAAACAGTGTTTTACCCAGTTGGCCTGAGAGATGCAATAGAAATGGTTAAACATCAGCAACCAGGTATCAGGTTCTCTGCCTCTGGTTTAGCTATTACCGGTAACAAACATGATAATCTTTGTATCAAAGCATATCATTTACTAAAGCAGGATTTTCCCGAACTGCCACCCATTCAATTACACCTGCACAAAGCTATTCCAATGGGTGCCGGTTTGGGAGGAGGAAGCGCCGACGGTGCATTCATGCTCCAATTATTGAATGAGAAATTTTCCCTGCAACTTTCAGATGAGCAGTTGATCCATTATGCATTACAGCTGGGTAGCGATTGCCCCTTCTTCCTGATCAATAAACCCTGCTTTGCCACGGGACGGGGAGAACAGATGCAGGAAATTGAGCTTAACCTGTCGGCATATAAGTTTATCTTAATCAATCCCAATATCCATATTTCCACTGCATGGGCTTTTGGGCAATTAACCCCAAAAACTCCGGCCATTCCTATTCAACAGGTCATACAGCAGCCAGTTGCAACATGGAAGGACCATTTAAAAAATGATTTCGAAGAGCCAGTCACCCGGCAATACCCTCAGATCAGGAGCATCAAAGATGAACTGTACAATAATGGAGCGCTGTATGCATCCATGACGGGCAGTGGCAGTACCGTATTTGGAATATTCAACAAGACCCAGGTGTTTACCCATGCCCTTGATCCCAGTTATTTTGTGCAGGAGATTTAAAAATTAAAGAACAAATATTCGTTTTTGAATAGAAAATATTTAATTATTAAAGCATTTTATTAGATATTTTCAATTTATTTGAAAAAAAGTTAAACGAAGTATTTCCACGTTTCGCGATTTTTTCGTAATTTACGAACCGATTCGGTTTCCTGCCATATAATTCCTGATCCTTAATTCGATTGTACATGCTTGTTTCTAAAAACAGCCAGGGGTTGTATGACCCCTCATTTGAACATGACGCCTGTGGCATTGGCTTTGTAGCAAATATCAAAGGGCGCAAATCACATCAGCACATCTCTGATGCACTGACTGTATTGGAGAACATGGAACACCGCGGTGCCTGTGGTTGCGAAAGCAATACCGGAGATGGCGCCGGTATTATGTTCCAGGTACCTCACGAGTTTTTCTTTGATGAGTGTATTAAACTTGGTGTGCATCTTCCTGCCTTTGGCAAATACGGTGTAGGCGTTATTTTCTTTCCTAAAGAATTGCAATTAAGGGAAGAATGCCGCGACATCTTTAACCGTGCCGCTGAAAAGCTGGGATTAGAAATCCTCACTTACCGCAAAGTTCCCGTAAACCCTGAAAACATTGGCACTTCTGCATTGTCAGTAGAACCAGTGATGGAGCAGGTGTTTGTTGCGTGTCCGGACACTATTACCAATCCCGACGACTTTGAGCGCAAACTATTTATACTGCGCAATTATGCCAGTCACACCATACTTAATACCGTAAGAAAAGACGATATCGGCTTTTATATGGCTTCTTTGTCCTATAAGACGATTGTTTATAAAGGACAACTGACGAGCGGGCAGGTTCGCGGTTATTTCCCTGATCTGAATGATAAACGCGTGGTATCTGCCTTTGGCCTTGTACATTCACGCTTTGCTACAAATACCTTTCCTTCCTGGAAGCTGGCACAGCCTTTCCGTTATATCGCCCACAATGGGGAGATCAATACCTTACAAGGAAACCTGAACTGGTTACGCGCCAGTGAAAAAGGATTCACTTCTCCCTATTTCAGCAAGGAAGAAATGGATATGCTATTACCTATCGTTACTGACGGACAGTCCGATTCGGCCTGTTTGGATAATATGATCGAACTGCTTACCCTTACCGGCAGGTCATTACCACACGTTATGATGATGCTGATACCGGAAGCATGGGATGGCAATGAGCAGATGGATCCTGTGAAAAAAGCCTTCTATGAATACCACGCCTGTATGATGGAACCATGGGACGGACCTGCATCTATTTCATTTACAGACGGGAAAACCATCGGCGCAACGCTTGATAGAAATGGGCTTCGCCCTTCCCGTTACTGTGTAACCACAGACGACAGGGTCATCATGGCATCAGAGACCGGCGCATTACCTGTTGATCCTGCCACCATCAAGGAAAAAGGCCGTTTGCAACCCGGCAAGATGTTCGTAGTTGATATGGAACAGGGAAGAATTATCAGCGACGAAGAGCTGAAACAGACCATCTGTTCTCAAAAACCTTATGCAGAGTGGCTGAATAAATATAAAATAAGACTGGAAGAATTACCTGAGCCAAGGGTAATGTTCACACACCTGGAACACGATCAGGTATTTAAATACCAGAAAGCGTTCGGTTATTCCGTAGAAGACCTTGATACCATTATTGCACCGATGGCAATTGATGGTAAAGAACCCATTGGCTCAATGGGCACTGACACCCCCCTGGCGGTACTGAGCGACCAGCCACAACACATCAGCAGTTATTTTAAACAACTTTTTGCACAGGTAACCAACCCACCAATTGATCCTATCCGGGAAAAAATGGTCATGTCGCTGGCTACTTTTGCCGGCAGCACCGGAAGCCTGTTGAATGAAGACCCCCTGGCCTGTCACAGTGTGGCGTTAAAACAGCCGATACTGAACAATCATGAACTGGAACAGATCAGAAGTATCGATACCGGCATCTTCCAGGCTAAAACATTGCAGACTTATTTCAGAGCTGATGGGAAACCCGGGTCATTAAAGGCAGGCCTTGACCGTTTATGCCGCTATGCAGTAGACGCTGTGGAAGATGGATTTGAAGTTATCATATTGACCGACAGGGCCATTGACTCTGACCACGCCCCTATGCCTTCTTTGCTGGCCACAGCCGCTGTTCATCACCACCTTATTAGAAAAGGATACCGTACGCAGGTAGGTATCATTGTAGAAGCCGGTGATGTTTGGGAAGTACACCATTTTGCCTGCCTGATCGGCTTTGGTGCCACTGCTATCAATCCGTACCTGGCGCTGTCTTCTATCCGTGATATGAAATTGAACGGTAAGTTAGATACAGAACTGGATGCTGAGTACCTCAAAAAGAATTATATCAAAGCAGTGAATGAGGGATTACTGAAAGTGTTTTCCAAGATGGGTATTTCTACCCTGCAATCCTATCAGGGTGCACAGATATTTGAGATCATTGGTCTCAATAAAAAAGTGGTGGACACTTATTTTACCGGTGCTACTTCCCGCATTGAAGGAATGGGGTTGGATGAGATCGCGAAAGAAACATTGGCTAAGCACTTATTCGCATTCAGCAAAAAAGACAGCCCGGTTGACAGGCTGCCGGTTGGTGGTGTCTATCAATGGAAGCGCAAGGGAGAATTCCATTTATTCAATCCCCAGACAATACACTTGTTGCAGTATGCAACAAAAATGAACGATTACAATACGTTCAAGAAATATTCAAAATTAGTGAATGACCAGGGTGAAAAAGCCTGCACACTAAGAAGCCAGTTCCGTTTCAAACGCAACCGCCCGTCCATTTCAATTGATGAAGTAGAACCTGCAGAAGCTATATACAAACGCTTTGCAACCGGTGCCATGTCATTCGGCTCCATTTCATGGGAGGCACATACTACATTGGCGATTGCCATGAACCGTTTAGGCGGCAAGAGCAATACAGGAGAAGGCGGTGAAGATGAAATACGTTACGAAAAATTAGCCAATGGCGACCTGATGCGCTCGGCTATCAAGCAAGTAGCATCGGCACGTTTCGGTGTAACCAGTTATTATCTTACCGAAGCAGATGAACTGCAAATCAAGATGGCACAGGGTGCTAAACCAGGTGAAGGCGGGCAATTACCCGGTCATAAAGTAGACGACTGGATCGGCAGAACCCGTCACGCCACACCAGGTGTGGGATTAATATCCCCGCCCCCCCACCATGATATTTACTCTATCGAAGATCTGGCGCAATTAATATTTGACCTGAAGAATGCCAATCGCGCTGCGCGCATCAATGTGAAACTCGTTTCCAAAGCAGGTGTTGGAACGATAGCAGCAGGCGTTGCAAAAGCAAAGGCAGATGTGGTATTGATATCCGGTTTCGACGGCGGCACCGGTGCCTCCCCTATCAGCTCTATCAAACATGCGGGTTTACCGTGGGAACTTGGACTGGCAGAGGCACACCAGACGCTGGTAAAAAATAAGCTACGCAGCCGTATCGTGGTGCAGGCAGACGGGCAAATGAAAACCGGTCGTGATATTGCTATGGCAGCACTACTTGGAGCAGAGGAAT
>JBHAFM010000106.1:0-3801 GCA_041856175.1 Sediminibacterium sp. | reverse complement strand
TGACCCATACCAACTGGAAAAACTCAATGCACTGGTGCATCCCGCAACCATTGCGGCAGCTGAGCAATGGGCAGAACAACAAACAACACCTTATGCGGTGAAAGAAGCCGCTTTATTTTTTGAAGCCGGGTCCACAAACGGGCTTGATTATATCATTGGGGTGTATGCCCCGAAACATCTACGCATCAACAGGGTTATGAAGCGTGACCAGGTAACAAAAGAAGAAGTATTGAACCGGATGAACCGGCAGATCAATGAAGAGATCAAAATGCGTCTGTGCGATTTTGTGATTATGAATGATGACCAGGAATTGCTGATACCACAAGTACTTAGGCTACATGAAAAATTTATTCAGGAAAATGAGATATAAAAACAATGATCGCATCCACACCAAGGCCGCCTTATTACGCAGTAATCTTTACTTCTGAAAGAACAGCAGGAGACAATGGGTATAGTGCCATGTCCGATAAAATGCTCGAGCTCGCCATGCAGCAACCAGGATACCTGGGATTTGAATCTGCACGCGAAGGATTAGGCATCACTGTGTCTTACTGGGAAAGTCTCGAAGCCATCAGGAACTGGAAACAACAGGCAGACCACCTGGAAGCGCAGCAGATGGGCAGGGAACAATGGTACCAGCACTACAAGACAAGGATATGTAAGGTTGAACGTGATTACGGTTTTGACAAATAACAGCTCAAAATAAAAGATTCGTCTGCATGAAAAAAATACTAGCTATACTATTATGCTGCAGTTCACTTTCTGTACAGCTTATTGCTCAATACACTGCACCGAGGGAAAAAAACCTTTCCGATACCGCTTTGTTAGAATTGGTTCAAAAACAAACGTTTAAATATTTCTGGGATTTTGCTCATCCTGTCAGTGGCATGGCGAGGGAGAGAAGCAATGTGGCCTATGATTATGGCAATGAGGTCGTAACCACAGGAGGCACAGGATTCGGCGTAATGGCCATGATCGTTGCTGCAGAACGTGGCTGGCAGCCAAGGGATTCTGTCGCATCCAGGTTATTGAAGCTGGTCAAATTCCTTTCAAAAGCAAACGCTTATCATGGTGTGTTCCCGCATTGGTTGAATGGCGCTAGCGGGCAGACCATTCCTTTCAGCCGTAAAGATGACGGGGCAGACCTGGTTGAAACTTCTTTCCTGTTCGAGGGACTTTTATGTGTCAGGCAATACTTTACTGCAAACAACAAAACCGAAACTGAATTACGCAACCGCATCAATTCATTGTGGAACGATATTGAATGGAATTGGTTTACCAAAGGCGGGGAAGAAGTGTTGTATTGGCACTGGAGTCCTAATAACGGCTGGAGCATGAATTTTCCGGTCCGGGGTTTTAATGAATGCCTGATCATGTATGTACTGGCCGCGAGTGGTGAACGATATCCTGTGAGCAGTAATGTATACCACCGTGGATGGGTCCAAAGCAATTTCTTCAACAACGGCAAAGCATTTTACGATATCAGGCTCCCCTTGGGCTTTGATTATGGCGGTCCTCTGTTCTTTTCGCACTATTCTTTCCTTGGGCTCAATCCGCGCGGGCTTAAGGATCGGTATGCTGATTACTGGGAGCAGAATCAAAACCATACCATGATCAATTACAAGCATTGCGTCATCAACCCCAACAAATTTAAAGGGTATGGAATGGATTGCTGGGGGTTAACAGCCAGCGATACCTATAATGGATATAACGCACATTCACCTGCCAATGACCATGGAACCATCAGTCCGACAGCTGCCTTATCGGCCTTCCCGTACACACCTGCCGAAAGCATGAAAGCATTGAAACATTTTTATTATGACCTGGGCGATAAGATATGGGGTGAATACGGTTTTGTGGATGCCTTCAATGAAACACAGAATTGGTATGCCAGATCCTACCTTGCGATTGACCAGGGCCCCATCATAGCAATGATCGAAAATTACCGCAGCGGGTTGCTCTGGAACCTGTTCATGAGTGCCCCGGAAGTGAAACAGGGGCTGAAGAAACTGGGCTTCAGCAGCCCATCTCTTCAATGAGCATCGTTTTCAACAAATTGTTTCAGGTGTTTCATGTTATTGCAATTTATTTAATGATCCTGTAGCACCACCGCTTCAACTTACCTTCAAAATCAAACGGGGTCGTGGCTTTGGTAATATCCTTGATTTCTGCGGCTGCTATCTTTTCTGTTTCGAGCTGGAATTTAGTAAAATTTGTGCTGAAATAAATGATGCCTCCCTTTGTAACAGCGGCAAGTACATCATTGAGCAAGGTTACATGATCGCGCTGGATATCGAGGAAATCCTTCATCCGCTTACTATTACTGAAAGTGGGCGGATCCATGATCACGAGGTCAAAACTATTGGGTAGCAGGGTTTTCAGGTATTGCTTCACATCGGCATGGATAAAATGATACTTATTCTTATCCTTGTAGCGGTTGATCACAAAATTGTCCTCGGCCCAGCTGAGATAGGTTTTGGAAAGATCCACAGAAGTCACGGCAGCAGCGTTACCCGATGCTGCATATACCGAAAATGAACCGGTATAACAGAATAGGTTCAGGACTCTTTTCCCAGCGCTTAATTCTTTTACCTGCTGTCGCGTGATGCGATGATCAAGAAAAAGGCCGGTATCCAAATAATCCGTAAGATTAACCTGGAACTTTAATCCGTTTTCTTCTACTGTAAAATACTCCTGCTGTGTACTGATCTTTTCGTACTGTCCCTCGCGGTGCGACATCCGCCTGCGCTGGCGTACATACATTTTATCGGTAGGAATACCTGTAACTTCGCTGATCAACGCCAAGCAATGATCCAGCCACGCTTCATGTTCTTCATCCGTCATGCCATGCCTGCGCAGGTATTCGGCTAAATAAAGCTTGTCATCATATAATTCAATGCAAAAGGGGAATTCGGGGAGATCGTGATCGTAAACGCGGTAACAGGAAACCTGCATCCGCCTTGCTTGCCTGCAACGGTGCTTGTAAACTTTAGCCAGGCGATTGCGGAACATATCTGATTTGCTGGCTGTGTCTGTCATTTGTGCAAACGTACGAAGAAACAGTGTTGCTATAAATAACCACAGCATAACAGGCGCTATGCTGTGGTTACTACATTTTATTTCAGTTTGGCAAGTGCCTCTTTAATCCTTGCCCATGCTTTTTCAATATTAGCCATACTGTTGGCAAAAGAGAAACGTACACATTTTGGTTCACCAAAAGCATCTCCCATGACAGAAGACACGTGTGCAGTGTTCAACAGGTACATACTGAAGTCAGCCGCGTTCCTGATGGTAGTAATGCCATCAGTTTTGCCGTAGTAATAACTGATATCAGGGAACACATAAAATGCGCCTTCCGGTGCAAAGCATTTGAATCCTGGTATATCATTCACAAGGGCCAATGTTTTTTCCCTTCTCCTGGTAAACTCCGCAGTCATCTCCTGGGAAGGGCGCAGATCACCTATCAAAGCTGCAACTGCTGCTTTCTGGGTAATAGAACAGGTACCGCTGGTGAATTGTCCCTGTAATTTCTCACATGCTTTTACAATAGCAGCGCTGGCGGCAATATAACCCAGGCGCCAGCCCGTCATGGCAAACCCTTTGCTTAATCCGTTGATTAGTACAACACGGTCTTTTATATCCTCAAACTGTGCAATGCTTTCATGTGCGCCAACAAAATTGATGTATTCATAGATCTCGTCTGAAAGAATAATAACGTTCGGATGTTTCCTGAACACACCAGCCAGTGCAGTCAGTTCAGCCTTGCTGTAAACAGCGCCTGAAGGATTACAGGGCGAAGAG
>JBHAFM010000105.1:0-15292 GCA_041856175.1 Sediminibacterium sp. | reverse complement strand
ATTTTCCCGTTCCGATCGTTGCGGAAAAATAGCTTTACCCCATTCCATGCATGAACAAATGCTGTATAGAGAGGCTGCTGTTTCATTGCGAAGAAATTTATTGGCCTGGTAAACCGCGGCAGATATTTTTTACAATAGAGGGTCCTTCATAAATAAAGCCCGTCCATACCTGTACCAATGAAGCGCCGGCATTGAATTTTTCCTGCGCGTCTGTCCCGCTGAAAATGCCGCCACTGGCAATAATAGGCATTTTACCTCCTGTCTGATGAGTGATGTATTGCACTACTTCAGTAGCGCGTTCTCGTACAGGGGCGCCACTTAAGCCACCGGCGCCTATTTTGGCAAGTTGTTCGCCGTTGGTTTTGAGGTTAGTCCTGCTGATGGTCGTATTGGTAGCTACCAATCCGCTGAGGCTGACCTCAAATGCGAGTGAAACGATATCGTCTAATTGTTCCTGGGTAAGATCCGGGGCAATTTTGAGCAATAATGGCTTGGGGTTTTGTTTGGATTGGTTACTGTTTTGTAAAGCGCTCAGGATTTTTTTCAGTGAATCTTTCTCCTGCAATTCACGTAACCCAGGTGTATTGGGCGAGCTCACATTGACCACGAAATAGTCTACACAATCGAACAACGCTTCAAAACAGGTACTGTAATCCTTCCAGGCATCTTCATTTGGGGTAACCTTATTTTTTCCAATATTGCCGCCTATGACCAGTGAAGTGCCCTTCCTTTTTTGCAGTCTTGCCGCTACTGCTTTCACTCCGTCATTGTTGAACCCCATTCTGTTGATGAGGGCTTTGTCTTGCGGCAGGCGAAACAGCCTGGGTTGATCATTCCCCGCCTGGGGCAATGGGGTAACCGTACCAATTTCCACAAAGCCGAACCCGAGTGTCTCCAATTCATTGAGATACACTGCATTCTTGTCAAACCCAGCGCCAAGTCCCACCGGGTTATGGAACCGCAGCCCAAACACTTCTTTTTCAAGCGATGGCGCTGAAATGCGGAATCCCTGCTGTATGAGCTGTTTAACCGGCCTTATTTTATTGGCAGTCCGCAACAGGTTCATGGAAAAATAATGTACATCCTCAGGAGGAAAACGGAATAATATAGTACGGATCAGCGGGTAAAACATAGCGCTGCGAAGATAAGCCCGAATTGCGAGACGTGATTTTAGTTGCATAAACAACCATATTTAAAATTTTCGTACATTTGGTAACGTTAAAAATGATTGTCATGCAGGAAGCTTATATCGTTGCCGGGTATCGTACTGCGGTAACAAAAAGTAAAAAAGGCGGGTTTCGTTTTTACAGGCCCGATGACCTGGCGGTAGATGTGATCAGGGGCCTGATGGCATCGGTTCCGCAGCTGGAAGCGAAACGGGTGGATGATGTGATCGTAGGTAATGCAGTGCCAGAAGCCGAACAGGGACTACAGGTTGGCCGGATGATTTCGGCGCGTGCTTTGGGTATTGATATTGCCGGCGTTACCATTAACAGGTATTGTGCAAGTGGCCTGGAAAGTATTGCAATTGCCACTGCTAAGATCAGGACCGGCATGGCCGATTGTATCATTGCCGGCGGTACGGAAAGCATGAGCCTGGTACCAACAGCGGGCTGGAAAACGGTACCTGCCTATTCAATAGCCAAAGAAGAGCCTGATTATTACCTGAGTATGGGCCTTACAGCTGAAGCGGTTGCAAAAGAGTTTAAAGTAAGCCGCGATGAACAGGATGCATTTGCCTACCAGTCGCACCAGAAAGCCATGAAAGCGATACAGGAAGGATATTTTAAATCCGGCATCCTGCCCATAACCGTAGCAGAGACTTACCTGAATGAGAAAGGGAAAAAAGCCACCCGCTCTTATGTGGTTGATACGGATGAAGGTGTACGGGCCGATACAAACATGGAAGCATTGGCGAAACTGAAACCGGCTTTTGCATTGGGTGGTAGTGTAACGGCGGGTAACTCGTCACAAACCAGTGATGGCGCTGCTTTTGTGATTGTGATGGGTGAAAGGATGGTAGTGGAACTGGGACTAAAACCAATAGGTCGTTTAGTGAACTGTGCCTCTGCAGGTGTGCATCCGCGCATTATGGGCATTGGCCCTGTGGCGGCAGTCCCAAAAGTATTGAAGCAGGCCAATATGACGCTGAATGATATCGATTTAATAGAACTCAATGAGGCATTTGCGTCCCAGTCATTAGCCGTGATACGCGAATTACAACTGAACCCGGAAATTGTGAACAGCAATGGGGGAGCCATAGCATTGGGACATCCATTGGGTTGTACAGGTTGCAAGCTTACCGTTCAGCTCATCAACGACATGAAGCGGCTGAATAAAAAATATGGCATGGTTACAGCATGTGTGGGAGGGGGACAAGGCATTGCCGGTATCATTGAGAACCTATAGGTGCCTTCGGGTGTTGTATTGGTATAAATCAATTGTATGCATACGATTCTCGTTCCAACAGATTTTTCTACTACGGCAAGAAATGCTGCAGTATATGCAGTTGGGCTGGCGAAGCAGGTAGGGGCCAAAAAGATAGTATTATATAATTCCTACCAGGCCCCGGTGGGAATTGACCCGATGGTGCCGGCGATCCAGCTGTTGGATATTGACCTGCTGAAGAAAAGCAGTGAAGACGGCCTTGAGCAATTTAAGTCACAATTGAAAGCAACTGTTGCTGATCATATCCCGATGGATACACTGAGCGAGTTTAGCCTGCTTGCCGCCGGGTTAGATGAAGTTTGTAAAAAGGTTGAGGCAGACCTGATAGTGATGGGCATCACAGGAGGAGGCGCCCTTGAAGAAAACCTGGTTGGCAGCAATACCATCAGTGTGGCCAAACACAGTACGGTACCAGTGATAATTGTACCGGCGAATGCATCGTTTACGCCAATAAAAGAAGTGTTGCTTGCGTGTGACTATAAAAAAGTGGTGGAAACAACACCGGTACAACCCATCAAAAGCCTGCTGGCTGCAACAGGCGCAAAATTATTCGTACTCAATGTTGATCATAATAACAAAGGATACAACAGCGAAGTACCCTTTGAGAGCCTGATGCTTGACACTTTGCTGCAGGGCTGCAATCCTGAGTATCATTTTGTGGATAGTCCCGATTTCACCGAAGCGATCAATGCTTTTGCGCGCGAAAAAGAAGTGGACATTATTATTACCATCCCCAAAAAGCATGGCTGGTTTGAAAGCTTATTCAGGAAGAGCCATACCAAAATGCTGGCCTTTCATAGTGATGTGCCGCTGATGGTCATACATGAATAGCGCTGTGGTTTGTTGTTTAGCTGAGGTATTTTCCAACGATCGGCACCCTTCTTCCTACGCCAAATGCTTTTGGCGAGATGCGGATGATGGGGCAGAACTGGTTGCGTTTATATTCGTTGGTATTGACCATCTTCAGCGTACGGTCGACCAGTGCTGCGTCATAACCCTGTGCTTTGATCTCTGCGGGCCCCATTCTCTTTTCAATGTATTGGTATAGTACCTGGTCGAGCACGGCATAGTCGGGAAGGCTGTCACTGTCTTTCTGGTTGGGTCTTAATTCTGCACTGGGGGCTTTGGTAATAATATTTTCCGGAATGACCGCTCTAACCCGGTTGATATAATGTGCCAATGCATATACCTGCAGCTTATAGCAGTCTCCCAGAACGCCGAGTCCACCTGCCATATCACCATAGAGGGTTCCATAACCGGTAGCCAGTTCGCTTTTATTGGAAGTATTCAATAAAATATAGCCAAATTTATTTGCCATGGCCATGAGTAAGTTGCCGCGGCTGCGGCTCTGTATGTTTTCCTCTGCTAATGAAAAAGGCAGCCCGTTGAAAACGGGTTGCAGTGTGTGCATGAAAGCCTGGTAAACATCATTGATCCGGATAATATCATACGGGTTGCCGAGGTTTTTGCTCAACAGTACGGCATCATCAACAGAATGCCCGGTAGAATACGGCGAAGGCATCAATACGGCCCTGACATTTTCCGCTCCCAATGCATCGCATGCCAATGCTAACGTAACAGCGGAGTCAATTCCTCCGGAAGAGCCAAGAATGGCTTTGGTAAAACCCATCTTGCTGAAATAATCCCGGATGCCCATGATCAGTGCATCGTATACCTGCCGGATATTTAATTCGGGTTCTAATGCAGCGGGGTTGAGCTCTTTATCAGGAACACGGCCGGCAGGTTCGAGTATGTCCGCTGCAATAGAGCCATCATCATTTACTGTTACCGTTTCCAATACCTCTTCAAACATTGGTAATGCCTTGCATAGATTGGCATCCTTATCAAATACGAGTGAGGCGCCGTCAAATACGATCTCAGTCTGGCTGCCAACGGCATTACAATAAAACATGGGCAGTTTGTATTTGACCACGTTTGATTTGATCACGGCCTTGCGGTCCTCATCGTGTGTGTAATCAAAAGGGGAGGCGCTGATATTGAGCATGATATCTGGATGCTGCTCCATCAGCTGATCCATGGGACAAATGCGGTACAGGGGACTATCGCCCAGGTTCCAGATATCTTCACAAATGGTAATGGCCAAACGTTTACCCTTGAACGGAACCACTTTCCATTCGAAAGAAGGTTCAAAATAGCGGTATTCATCAAACACATCATACGTAGGCAACAGTGTTTTGTGAATTTCGGCTTTGATCTCTTTTTCGTAGAGAAAGAAAGCGGCATTGAAAAGACTTTTGCCCTTGTGCTGTGTATTTCTGGCCGGGCTGCCTACCAGTACGCCAATGGTATCGGCGTGTTCTTTAATGGTATCAATGGCGGCGTAACATTTATTGATAAAATCGCTGAACTCCACAAAATCCCTGGCAGGATATCCGCAGATGCTCATTTCACTGAATAGCACCAGATCGGCCCCCTGTGCTTTGGCTTTTTGAATGCCCTCAATGATTTTACGTGTATTGCTTTCGAAATTGCCGATATGGTAATTCTGTTGTGCGAGACAGATCTTCATGGTGCAAAGTTCCTGAACTTTTTGGAATTAAACATCGCATACTGTTTTTGGCCATCTTTGCTTCAAATTCTATTCAGCAATGATGCGTAGATTGTTATTGGGAAGCCTTGTACTGGTGGCCCTAAGTTGCAAAAACAGGAAGAACATACCGGATGTAGCCAATATAAAGGTCCACCTGGCCGTAGAAAGGTTTGAAACCGATTTTTTTGCCCTGGATACCCTGCATCTCGATAGGGGGTTGCAGCAGCTGACTGCAAAACATCCCGGTTTTGCACAGGATTTTCTTTTTAATATACTGGGTACCACGCCTGACAGTGCGACCAAAGACGTTTCTTTTTTTATCCATAGCTATCAAAGCCTTGCTGATGCAGCAGTAAAAAAATTCTCAAACATAGCAGGCATAGAACGGGAAGTGAGCCGGGGATTGCAGTTTGTGCATTACTATTTTCCTTCCTACCAACTGCCTGCGAAACTCATCACTTTTATCGGACCTATGAATAGTTATGGTACTATCCTTACGCGGGATGCATTGGCGGTAGGCCTGCAATTGTATATGGGCCGGGATTATCCATTGTACCAAAGTGACCAGGGGCAGCAACTGTATCCGGCTTTTATCTCCAGGAAATTTGAGCCTGGGTACATTGCCGTTAACTGTATGAAAAACATCATTGATGATATGTATCCTGATAAAAGTATGGGCAGACCGTTGATAGAACAAATGGTGGAATCCGGCAAACGGTTATATATACTCCACCAGCTGATGCCGGAAGCAGCAGACAGTATTAAAACCGGCTATACACAGCAACAGTTGGATGATTGCCGTCGTAATGAACAGGTGATATGGAGTTTTTTTGTACAGAATAACCTGTTATACAATACAGACCCTAATATGACAAGGGACTATATGACGGATGGCCCCAATACTGCTGCACTCGGTGAAGCATCTCCGGGCAATATTGGCCAGTTTGTAGGTATGCAGATCGTAAGCAGGTGGATGGATAAACAAAATGGATTATCACTGGATGTTTTGATGAAAACCTCTGCAAGGCAGGTGTTTGAGGAAGCGAAATATAAGCCCTGAGGCACGAATCAATCAATTCAGTTTGGCAGGAACAATCATATCAAAGGCAGGAATATTCACAGAGAAGAGCTGCTTGCTGTGTTCGTTTTCCATTTGGTAAGTGCCATGCATTTTGCCCATTTCAGTCCGGAGGTTGCAGCCACTCACATACTGGTAGTGTTCCCCTGGTTTTAAAATGGGCTGAACACCTACTACGCCTTCTCCCTCCACTTCGCGGTGCTCGCCGTTGCTGTCAAAAATCATCCAGTGACGACGCATAAGCTTAACAGTGAAGTTATTGTGGTTTTCAATAGTAATGCGGTAAGCGAACATGTATTCACTGTTCAGCGGGTTGCTATAATCGGCCTGGTAAAAGGTCTCCACACTGATCTCGACGCCTTCCGAAATTTTTGATACCATAATTCGATTGCTTGCTTTCAGTAAAAATAACGAATTGTGGCGTAGGAATATTGCTAAAACCATGTAAAACCAACACGATACATTATCTTATTTATATTAAACGGGAATAATACACTGGAATTATAGAATAAAAACTAATTTTAAAGAGCTTTTAATATAGAATTCACATGCATGTCAGAAAGTTGTTAGATATTGTCGCCTGATATCTAATCTTTATTAAGTGATTTATTGATTAATGACTTATAAAGGTGATTACCCAACAATCCTTTATCCGGAAAATCAGCTATAACGTTTAGGATATTGCCTTAGCCCGTTGGAACATTGCTTTAACCCTGCAAATAATTATTCTGTATGCGTTTTCTGAAACGGGTAGTATTTTTTCTGGTACTGGTGTGCCTGGTATCTTATACAGTAGCGGCGCAGGACCTTTTAAAATCCGCCGACCTGAGCCATATCAAGGTAGACCAGTTATCGGAAACAGATATTGCCAAGTTGCAACAGCAACTAAAATCTTCCGGGTTAACCGTTGCCCAGGCAGAGCAGTTAGCTGCTTCCAAAGGGATGCCCCAGGTTGAAATAATAAAATTGCGCGAACGCCTGACACGCAAAGAGACCGCAACGGATTCCCAGGCAGACCCTGCTGCTGCCGGTAACCTTAGAGGCCAGACAACAAATGAATACCAGAGTATAGAGAAAGCAGCTCCGGGAAAAATATCCGTATTCGGCGCGCAACTCTTTACCACCGCTTCCCTTTCTTTTGAACCCAATCTGCGGATTGCAACACCGGTGGATTATATATTGGGACCGGACGATGAGTTGCTTTTAAACATATATGGTGTACAGGAGGCCAGCTTCAGGTTACTGGTGCAGCCCGAAGGCATTGTTACGATTCCGCAGGTGGGACTTATTCATGTTGCGGGACTTCCGTTTGAAGAAGCTTCCAAACAGATAAAAGATAAATTAGCCAGGACAGTGTACCGCTCAATGAGTACCGGTGCAACCAACATGAGTATCACCCTTGGAAAAATAAAAAGTATACACGTAACCATTTTAGGGGCTACAAAGCCGGGCAATTATACCGTATCTTCTCTCACTACGCTGTTTAATGCACTTTATTTAGCCGGTGGGCCAGACAATAATATCGGATCTTACCGTGAAATAGAATTGATAAGAAGCAATAAGATTTATCGCACGGTAGACCTGTATGAATTTCTTACGCTGGGGAATGCGAAAGACAATGTGCTGTTGAAGGAAGGAGATGTGATTAATATCCCTGTGTATAAAAATCGTGTAACTATAACTGGGCAGGTAAAACGTCCGGGAACCTATGAAATATTAGAAGGGGAGAATACCGAAAAACTGATTTTCTATGCCGGCGGTTTTAATGAGCAGGCATATACAGCCAGCCTGAAGATTACCAGGCTGACCGATAAGCAACGCAGTGTAAAAGACCTGAGCCGTACCCAGTTTAAGACCTATTTTCCGGGGAAAGGAGATGAGTTTTTAGTAAGTGCGATACTTGATAAATATGAAAACAGGATCAGGATTAACGGCGCAATTTACCGGGAGGGACAATATGAATTGACACCAGGACTTACTTTAGGCGGGTTGATAAAAAAAGCTGATGGTGTAAAGCCGGATGCATTTCTTCAGAGAGGTCTTTTAACCAGAACAAGAGATGATCAAACCATAGAGACCATTCCATTTTCTGTAAGATCAGCTATTAATGGAGATTCCGACATTGTATTAAAGAAGGAAGATATTATCAATATTGCCTCCATTTTTGACCTGAGGGATGCTCTGTCCGTTACCATCAACGGGGAAGTGCATAAACCCGGAACCTTTTTATATAAGAAAAATTATTACCTGGGGGACCTTCTTTTTGAAGCCGGAGGCTTTACCAGTGCAGCTTCCAGTTACCGGGTTGAAATAGCAAGGCGTATGCAGTATGAAGATGGTACAACATTATCAGATTCTGTTGCGCAGATACTGAATATCAGTACCGATAAAGAGTTAAATATGCAGGGAGGGCAATATCCATTGCAACCATTTGATATTGTTACGGTCAGGAGGAACCCGGGTTATTTCGAACAAAAGCAGGTAAAGATCGGTGGTGAAGTAATGTACCCCGGTACGTATACCATTCAATCCAAAAAAGAAAAAGTCAGCGACCTGCTTCACAGGGCGGGGGGCTTCACCAGCGCAGCTTATGCAGAGGGTGTCTACTTAACCAGGCGTAATAGTAATACGGCAGAAGAACAGAAAGAAAAGATTGATAAAGCAACCGCGATTAATCTCAAGGGCAGCGATAGCGTGCTGGCCGAGAAGATCGTTGCACCTGTTTCCAAGATCCCTGTCAATGTAAAAGCCATTTTAGCAAATCCCAATGCTCCGGAAGATATTACGCTTTCAGAAGGAGATGAAATAACAGTTCCCAGGATTGATGAGCTGGTTAAAGTAACCGGTGAAGTATATTCTCCTACTGCGATCAAATTTCTGCAGGGCCAGGGGCTTAAATATTATATAGGCAGGGCGGGTGGTTTTAATGATTATGCCCGGCCATCCAAGACCTATGTGATCTATGCAAACGGGCAAGTGGCCAAGACCAGAAATGCCCTTTTCGGTATCATCAGGACTTATCCGAAAATAAAAACAGGGACGGAGATCTTTATACCCAAAATAGTAAAAACGGAACGTAAACGGTTGTCTACAGGAGAGGTCGTGGGCCTGACCAGTGTGCTGGTTTCCATTGCGGGCGTGACGATTTCACTTATTAACTCACTTAAGAAATAGGGATTAGCTGGTAGCCTGTTGCGGAAAAACGATTAATCCCCTTCATTTTAATACGGTTATTTGCGCGCATAGCTTAATTTTGCGGCACTTTAAAACGTGAATATGACTAAGATCGCCGTAGCAAAAGGGGATGGAATAGGTCCGGAAATTATGGATGCTGTTCTGGCCATTTTTAAAGCCGCCAAAGTGCCGCTGGAGTATGAATTTGTAGATATGGGGAAATGGGTCTTTGACAAAGGTTACAGCAATGGCATGACTCCCGAAGCGCAGCAGTCGATCGAATCATTGGGCATTCTCTTCAAAGGCCCCATGGAAACACCCAAAGGAAAAGGCGTAAAGAGTGTAAATGTCACAGCCCGCAAGACCTGGAACACCTATGCCAATAAAAGGACTTTCCAGACACTGCACGGTGTAGATACCGTGTTCAGCAAGGCTGGTATTCCTATTGATATTACCATTGTCAGGGAAAATATAGAAGATACTTATGGTGGTGTAGAACATATGTTAACGCATGATGTAGCGCTGAGCCGCCGCTTTATTACCCGTCCGGGTAGTATGCAGGTAATCAAGTATGCTTTTGAAATGGCCAAAAAGAAGGGGGCCAGGCGCATTACCTGTGGCCATAAAGCCAATATCATGAAGATCACCGACGGTCTGTTCCTGGAAGTGTTCTATGAAGTGGCCAAAGATTACCCGGAACTGAAAGCAGATGACGTGATCGTGGATGATCTTTGCATGAAGTTGGTAAGTCGCCCCGACCTGTTCGACGTGGTCGTATTAACCAACCTGCAGGGTGATATTGTCAGTGACCTTTGCGCCGGACTGGTAGGAGGTTTGGGTTTTGCTCCATCGGCCAATATCGGAGATCATATTTCCATTTTCGAGGCAGTACATGGAACAGCACCGGATATAGCAGGAAAAAATATAGCCAACCCTACCGCTTTGTTGTTAAGTGGTTTTGGCATGTTACGGCACCTGGGACTCATGGAGACTGCCGCCATGATTGAGAATGCACTTTTATATACTTTAGAAAGCGGGGTGCATACGGGAGATTTTGGTGATAAATCGACTTCATCCCTGAACACTGCTGAATTTGCAGCGATCATTATCAGGAATTTTGGTAAAAAACCTGCCAATAATCCCAAACCCGCCCTGGCCAACCAGGAAGTGACGCCTACCGTGTTTAAACTGGCTAAAAACCCGATGCTGGAAAGCAAAGAAATACTGGGAGAACATATTGTAGGCGTAGACATGTTCATTGAAAGCAACGAACAGCCCACTGTGGTAGCCGAAAAATGCCTGAAACACACGCTGGACCTGTTCAAACTGGTGACGATCAGTAACCGCGGTACCCAGGTATGGCCCAAGGGTTCCTCTTTTACCAACTTAGTCAACCAATATGGCTGCCGTTTTGAAAGTATCGGAGCGATAGCGGTAACACAGACAGACATACTGGAACTATATAAAAGACTTTCGCAGGACTTCAAAATATGCTCAACCGAATTATTGAATGCCTGGGGAGATAAAAAAGCGTATAGCCTGGCACAGGGACAGTAAGCTTTTTTGCTGTATGATTCTCATTTTTACCTTAATTTCACCGCTCATTTAAAAGAGCAATCGAACTACTATGGCCGAAGTGATCTTAATGCCCCGCCTGAGTGACACCATGACCGAAGGTGTTATTGCCGCCTGGCATAAAAAAGTTGGTGATACCGTGAAGAAGGGTGATGTATTAGCTGAAATTGAAACCGATAAAGCTACCATGGAGCTGGAGAGCTACCAGGATGGCGTTTTATTGCATATAGGAACACCCAATGGGGGCAAACTGCAGGTGAATGACCTGCTGGCCATTTTTGGTAAAGCAGGAGAAGACGTATCAGCGCTGGTGGCAGAACATTCAGGAGGTGGGGGAGCGAAGACGGAACCAAAAGAAGCGGCTCCTGCAGCCCAGCCAGCCAGCCAGCCGGTAGCCGCCTCAACACCAGCTGTTGACGTGGCTGCGATGGAAGAAGTGGTGTTAATGCCGCGCCTGAGCGATACCATGACAGAGGGTGTAATTGCCGGATGGCATAAAAATGTTGGTGATGCTGTGAAGAAAGGAGAAGTGCTGGCTGATATCGAAACCGATAAAGCCACCATGGAACTGGAAAGCTATAAAGACGGTATTTTGTTGTACCAGGGCGCCAAGGCCGGTGAGAAGATCCAGGTGAATGACCTGCTTTGTATCATTGGTAAACAGGGATTGGATGTGGATGCTATTGTTGCTGCTGTTAAACATGGCGGACAACCGGCGGCAGCCAGCCAGCCGGCAGCAGCTCCGGTGGCGGCTCCAGCAGCAGTTGTTACTGCTGCAACAGCAACTGCCCAGGCCTCTGCTGTTGTTAATGAAGGAAGGGTTTTTGCTTCTCCTTTGGCAAAAAAGATGGCTGCAGAAAAGGGGATAGACCTGCGTTATGTAAAGGGCTCCGGCGATAATGGAAGGATCACTAAGAGTGATATAGATAATTATGTACCACCTGCAGCACCGGCTGCAAGTGCAGGCAAAACAGCTGCTGTTGCCGCTGCTCCTGCCGGCCAGGTTAGCTTTGAAGATGTGCCGGTTTCACAGATGCGTAAAGTAATTGCGCGCCGCCTGAGTGAAAGCCTGTTTACTGCGCCGCATTTCTACCTCACCATGGTCATTGATATGGATGCTGCCGTTGCAGCCCGTACTAAGATCAATGAGACGGCACCCGTTAAGATCAGCTTTAATGATATGGTGCTGAAAGCAACTGCACTGGCATTGAAACAACATCCTAAAGTGAACAGCAGCTGGCTGGGTGATACCATTCGTTACAACCATCATATCAATATTGGCGTAGCTGTTGCGGTAGAAGAAGGATTGCTGGTGCCTGTGGTTCGTTTTGCAGATGGTAAATCATTGAGCCAGATTGGCGCCGAAGTAAAAGAATACGCTAAAAAAGCTAAAGATAAAAAATTGCAACCCGCAGACTGGGAAGGAAGCACTTTCACCATTTCTAACCTGGGTATGTTCGGTATTGACGAATTCACTGCTATCATCAATCCCCCTGATGCCTGTATCCTTGCAGTTGGAGGAATTTCGCAGGTGCCGGTGGTTAAAAACGGACAGGTAGTACCCGGCAATATCATGAAAGTAACATTAAGCTGCGATCATCGCGTTGTAGACGGCGCTACCGGATCGGCTTTCCTGCAAACGCTGAAATCCTTATTGGAAGAGCCTGTACGGATGCTGGTGTAAGGATGGATGGTTTATTCTTCACAACCGATGGGTGCACCGGGGGCAATCTCTTTGTGTTGCGGTAAGATAATATCCTTTGGTTTATTGATTCGTTCTATGGCATAGGTATAATGCGCCTTTTGTGAAGGGTTGTTTTTGGCCTGGATGGCTGCATATTGTTTTAAGCGCTGCAACCTGTCGAAACAAATTGATTTTACCATATAATTGGCGTTGTCGTTCTGGCTCAGTCCGAGCATACAGGTTAATACCATTTGTTGGGTCTGTAACTGTACAACTCCTTTCAATCCCTTTTGCAGCGGCGCTTTCCATGTTTTCTCAATAATGGCATCTAATACATCACTCCAGCCAATCGTATTGGCCTGTGCTTTGAATTGTTCCAGGCGGTTAGCCCTTTCTGGATTGAACAGGAATCCCAGCTCATAATCTGTTAATGCTTCTGCAGCTGCAACAGGATCAAAGCTCATGCCTGTTCTTTTGGCAAACAGTTCTCCTACGCCGTAATACAAAGGTGGCCGGGGTGGGATGAGCTGGATGATCCTGTCTGGCAGGGTTAATATATCGGGCGACAAACAATCCAGCGCAGCGTGTAAAGCCTTTTGCTGTGTTGCGTTGGATAATACCTGCGGTTTGGCCTGCTGATCGCCACGGACGCTGTAACTGTAATTCATTCCGCCGATCAGTTTGCAGGCAGCTTCGAATTGATAGCGGTGGTAATTATAAACGGGTACCAGCACATCTTCCAGCCTTGCTAAAGGGGTATGTTCACGAATAGCCTGTTCAGAAAATTGTTCCATTGCTTTCCGTCGTACCTGCAGCACATTTTTTAATTCATCTGTGGCATCCTTCCCGTTATCCCACAAATGAGCGTATGGATGCAATCCCCCGGCCGCACGCGCATCTGCATCGGCAATAAAAAGCAATCCTTTTTTAGTGTTCTCCTCCAATATTGCATGCAATGCATCGGTTTCATTGGTGCCAGGTGTGAAATCCTGGTAGCCATAAATAATAGCGCGTTGATCCCATTCTCCTATTTCATTGGTAAACACCTGCGTAAAATCAATATCACCTTTACTGTTGATGAATATATTGGGATGCGGGTAGTCCATCACCGATGCACGGTCATTGAAACTGGATGCATAGTTGTGTTGCAATCCTAAAGTATGTCCCACTTCATGCGCTGCCAGCTGCCTCAAACGTTGCAGGGCTGCCTGTTTCATGGTTTCGGGCACCGGCTTGCCTGTTTCGTAAGGCGACAGGAGCCCGGTGAAAATGAGGTAATCCTGCCGTACACGCAGCGAACCCAAAGTTACCTGCCCCTTGATGATCTCACCCGTACGCGGATCGGTAACGGAGGCGCCATAGCTCCATCCACGCGTGGAGCGGTGCACCCAGTTGATCATATTGTACCGGATGTCCATTGCATCGGCGGTATCGGGCAATACTTTTACAATAAATGCATCTTTATATCCTGCGGCTTCAAAAGCCTGGTTCCACCAGCGGGCACCATCAAGTAGGGCAGAGCGAATGGGTTCCGGAGTGCCATTATCGAGATAATAGACAATGGGTTTGACGGGTTCACTCAAAGGGGCAGCGGGAGATTTTTTTTCGAGCCTGTGACGGGCTATGAAAAGCTGCTCAATCGGTTCAGAGAGAGGGCTACTGTAATCAAAATAGGAAATACCAAAATAACCACTGCGGATATCGTAACGGCGGGGCTTGTACGTATTGTCTGGCAACTGCACAAAAGAATGGTGTATCCGAACCGTGATGGCTTCGGCAGAAGGCGTAACAGTTGTTACAAAACGGCCTGCGTCGCTGCCGCCAGTAAAACTGATAGTGGCTTCAAATTCACTGTTTAAAGGGAAGTTACGCGTGTTGGGTAAGTATATGGCAGAACGGGATTCATTGAATGTATACGTGCCCTGGCGCATGCTTTTTATCCTGTCTGCAATGCCGTGTGCATCCCTGACAAAAAAGGAAGTAGCATCAACCAATACCTTATCTTCTTCCGCTTCATCAATGGTGAAGCCGGCAATGGCTGACTGGGCAAAGGATTCTGTTACTGCACGCTGTTCTTTAGGGTCGGCAGAGCGGGCACGGTAACTGTAGTTGGGTTGTATGAGCAACAGTTTTTTCCCCACTTTGGTAAAATAAACAATACGGCTGGAGCCGATCTGGCCCCTATCTAAGCCAATATCGTTCGATCCCAGTCCGGCTGGCAGGGAATTAACATAAAGGAATTCTTTGTCGAGCTTGTCAACAAGCAGCCATATTTTTCCATTGGAAGCATCCCACCAGAAAGTAAAATAACCTTCATACCGCTTCATATTTTTGTTTTGTCGGCAATTTTTGAACCGGGCTGTGCCGGCAATAAAAATGTACACAAACAAAATAATGATACGAATAGTGATCGCATAAGTATTGATTTGGCTGATAAGATAAACACAACGGAATATAGCGAATAAAAAAACTCCTGTCATCATTTTACTAAACAATCACAGGAGTTGTCAATAGCGTTACTGTCTTTTATTAAGACGCAGCAGGTGTTTCTGAAGTAGCAGGTGTTTCAAAAAGAGTGGCTGCAGGTGCAGGGGCTGTAACCGTTGCTGGCGCTGGTTTCTTCGCAGCTATTTTCTTTTTAGGCGCCGCTTTTTTGGGCGCTGCTTTTTTGGGCGCTGCCTTTTTTGGAGCGGGTTTCACTGCTTTCTTAGGCGCTGCTTTTTTTACTGCTTTCTTTGCTGGTTTTTTCGCAGCTACTTTTTTCTTAGGCGCTGCTTTTTTT